>DASTVC010000524.1:0-6060 GCA_035759295.1 Longimicrobium sp.
CGTCCGTAGCGGCGCACCACCGCGCCCATGTCCATCGCGTCGCTGAAGACGATGCCGCGAAACCCCATCTCGTCGCGCAGCACGCGGCGGACGAACAGCGGCGAGAGCGAGGCGGGGGGCGCGTCGGGCCCCTCCACCCCCTGCACGGAGATGTGCGCCGCCATCATCCCGTCCACCCCCGCCCGCACCGCCGCGCGAAACGGCACCAGCTCCACGCTGTCCAGCCGCGCCCGGTCCGCCCGGATCGCCGCCAGGCCGATGTGCGTGTCGGCTTCCGTGTCGCCGTGCCCGGGAAAGTGCTTGCCCGCGCTCAGCAGCCCCGTGTCGTGCAGCCCGCCGATGAGCGCCGACGCCAGCCGCGCCACCTGCGCCGGGTCTTCGCCGTAGGAGCGCGTGTTGATGATGGGGTTCAGCGGGTTGCTGTTGACGTCCAGCACCGGCGCGAAGGTCAGGTGCACCCCCACCGCCCGTGCCTCGGTGCCGATCACCCGCCCCACCTCGCGCGCCAGAGAATCCGAGCCGATGGCCCCCAGCGCCATCGTGGGCGGAAACACGGTGCCGCCGCCCAGCGGAAGCAGGTGCGGCAGCGTGTATCCGCCGCCCAGCCGCATCCCCGGCCCGTTCTCCATGTCGGTGGTGATGAGCAGCGGCACCTTGGCGCGGCGCTGCAGCGCGTTGAGCTTGGCCGCGTAGCTGTGCGGCAGCCCGATGGAGATCACCAGCCCGCCAATGCCGTCGCGCTCCACCCACTCCAGCAGCCGGTCCATCTCCGGCGAGTCCGTGGCCACGTACTCCCCGCCCGTCCACGGAAACACGACCTGCCCCGCCTTTTCCCGCAGCGTCAGCGACGCCAGCGTCCGCTCCACCCACTCCCGCCCCTCCGCGTCGAGTTGCGCCGTTCCGAGGGTAGTCGAGGCTGCGATTTCGTTCGATGGATGCGCGGATGGCGCGGACGGTGGCTCCGGAACCGCGGGCGCGCACGCCGCGGTGAGGGCCAGCAGCGCGGCGAACGGATGGATGGCGCGGCGGAGGTTCGGCATGCCGCGGAAGGTAGGCCGGCGGTGCGATGCGCGGCAACGCTTCGCACCGCGCGGCGCTGAGGAGCCACCGTCCGCGCCGAGGAATGGCGGCGCCCGGCATCGCGTCGGGGGATCGGTGGCGGCCGCGTTATCGAATTTCTACTGGCAACTCGATGGACGGATCGATCAACGAACCAGACGTGAGATCGCCAGCGTCGGCCTCCAGGATCGGAGCAGGCGGTCCGGCTAACCTGCGCTCGGGCTCTTGGTGATCCGCGGAGGCCGCGTCTACCGCGTCATCCATCGCCGCTGGCGGGACGGAGGACGGCGGGTCCCCGAGCGTCTCGATGCGCGCACGGTTCCGCTCGTTCCATGCCGCCAGCCCGGTGTCGATGAGCAGACCCGCCAGCGAGCCCACGGCCACGATCGTTCCGCGTTGCCCGCCGACGACCAGGCCTGCGCCGCAGAGCAGCCCCCAGACCAGCAGCTTGCGCCCGAGGTATTCCGGCAGCGTTCGCACCGCCGGCATGTTTCCCCACGCGGTCAGGACCTCGGCGATGGCGCTCAATGCGGCCTTCACGATGGCCGCGAGCGAATTGCCGCCCCGGCCGGGACCCCCGTTGCCGCCGTCCGCGTTGGGAGAAGTAGCCATCTCACCTGTCGGGTTCTGTACCTGGATCGCACCGCAGCTGTCGGCTGAGGATTTACGCCGCACGACAGTCTAATCCAGGTGGGCGGGATTGTCAACTTTGGCACCAATGGCCGATTTGTCTAATTACGTTCCTTCGTTTACATTTTACCCGTAAAGGAGCCGAAGAAAGGCCATGGGTCGGCAACCGGAAAGGGGGAGGTGGTGACGGATCACCGGGCGGTTCCCGTCGAGACGTTGCGCGAGTTCGCCAGAGACCGCGCGGAGCTCACTTCGGTGCGGCAGGTGGCCGCCGAGGCGGGGCTGGGCCGCACCACGCTCCGCAACTTCCTCACCCGCGGAACTACCCCGCACCCCCGGGTCAGGCGCATTCTGGCATTGTGGTACCTGGGCGAAAAAGCGAAAGAGCAGACGCCCTTTCTGCCGGAGGACTACATTTCCGCATTCGACATCCTGCTCGACGGCCTGCCGGATGACCATCGGGCCAGGGCGGCCGCCGTGCTGGTCGAACGGCTGGTGGCGATGTACGCCAGTGCCGGCGTGGAGATTCCCCCCGCGCTGGCGGAGCTGCGGGAGCGGGATGCCGATCCCGCACGCTGAATTCCGCGGCGGACGAATCGCGTGCCCGACCTCATACCGGTTCTGCGGATTCCGTGTGCGGTCCAGCCCGGACGATGAACGCAGAGAGCGCAGAGTTCGAAGGAGAGAGCGCAGAGGATGCGGTTTGGTCCGTCCTCTGCGCTCTCTCGTTTCTTCTCTGCGCTCTCTGCGTTCAATTCTTTTTGATCCTGCACACCGAGCTGGAGGAACTGGTATCACACGGCCGGGCACGTTCGTTTCCGCCCCATCGCACGCTCAGCGCGGGATCGCCGGCGGCGGGGCGGAGGGGTTGAAGAAGCGGTACACCTCGGCGCCAATGCGGGCGATGAGGAGGTTGGCGGGGTTGTCGACGGCGTACGAGGTATCGCGGTTCTCGCGCGTCATCACGCAGACGGCTACGGGCGCGTCGGGGCCGTACAGGATGCCGCAGTCGTTTCGCGACTGGTCCACGTCGCCGCTCTTGTGCGCCGCGGTGGCGCCATCCGGAAGCCAGCGCACCAGCTTGGCGTCGTCCTGGTTGCCGCGCAGAATGGCCAGCGCCAGCGAGTCCATCCGCGGCGACACGGCGCGCCCCTCGTGCAGCAGCGCGAACAGCCGCACCGTCTCGTCCGGCGTGGTCACGCCCAGGCCGTACTTCACGGAGCTGTCCATGGCGACGGACGTCGAGCGCAGGAACGTCTTGCTGTGGATGCGGGTGTGGGGCAGCCCCAGAGAGTCCATCCGGGCCCACACGGTGCGCATGGGCACCTTGTCCAGCAGCAGGTTGGTGGCGGTGTTGTCGCTGATGATGATCATCAGCCGCGCCGCGTCCTCCACCGTAATCCCCAGCCCGCTGTGCAGGTGCTGCAGCACGCCGCTGCCGCCCACCTGGTCCCGCGCGATCATCGTCAGCGGATCGTCCAGCCGGATGGTCCCCTGCTGCACCTCGCCCAGCAGCGCCACCAGCACCGACACCTTGATGAGCGACGCGGTGGGAAACGTCTCGTCCCCCCGAATCGACAGCGACTCGCCCGTGGCCAGGTTGCGCACGCTGACGCCCACCACGCCCTGGTAGCCGCGCGTAATCTGCTCGATGGAGCGCCGCAGGCCGGCGGTGTCGGCCGGCGTGCGTGCCTGCGCGGCGGCGGGCGCGGCGAGCAGGGCGAGAGCGAGCGGGAGCGCGATCAGGAATGCGGGGCGCAGGCGCATCATCGGCGTGGCGTGGGGGTGGGTGGTGAGCGGCGGCGGATGCGGAGGAGCAAGATGCGGCGGATCGTCGGTGATGTCCAACGGCTGGCGAACGGCGGCGGACCGCACGCCCGAAGACGGGTTCGCAAGCCGATGCGGCGCAACGGGATGTGGATCCATCGGTCCCGAAGGTGTTGACGGGGGTGACATGGGGGCGTAGGTTGCCCACCCATCCAACAGCAGTGCTGCTGCATCCGTCCGGCGCCGCCGCGGCCGTCGTGCTCCCTTGCGAGGGACCGGCGCCACCCGGCCAGCTTTTTCCCGGCGCCGGGAACGCGGACCCGAAAACCCCGAGAACTGATGTCCCGGACCCACGGAACCGCGCTGCGTGCGCTATTGTTTTCCGTTTTGATGATCCCGGCGTTCGCCGTCGCGCAGGAGGGCCGTCCCGTGCCCAGCGACGACACGCCCCGCTTCGGAATGACCGCCCGCCGCGACTCCGTGGTCGCCTTTGCCCGGCAGCAGCTGGGCACCCGCTACGTGTTTGGCGGCACCAGCCCGCGCGGCTTCGACTGCAGCGGCTTTACCCAGTACCTGGCCCGCGCGTTCGGCGTGAACCTGCCGCGCACCGCCGCCCAGCAGGCGCGCGTGGGGACGGAGATTCCCAAGGACCGCTCCCTGCTGCGTCCCGGCGACCTGCTTACCTTTGGCCGCGGCGGCCGGGTGACGCACATCGGCGTCTACGTGGGCGACGGCCGCTATGTGCACGCCAGCAGCGGCCGCGGCCAGATCACCGAGAGCAACCTGGACCGTCCGTCGAGCAACCTGGTGCGTGCGTGGATGGGCGTGCGCCGCGTGTTCGGCGCCGACATCGACAGCACGGCGGCCACGGTGGCCCAGCGCGCCCCCGCGCCGCGGCAGGGCACGCCCGCCCCGCCCCGCATCACGCGCCCGCGCAGCTGATCCACGGCATTCGGTCGATGCAGGTCAAGACGAAGCCGGCTTCCTCGCGAGGGAGCCGGCTTCTTCGTTTTTTCACCCATCACAAGAAGAAGCCTCACGCAGAGTTATCAGAGTTAGCAGAGTTTTCTCGTGCCGTTCCCGAAAGACTTTGCCCAGAACAGGTAGCAGCGGAAACGCTTCGAACAAACCCCGTTAACTCTGATAACTCTGCGTGAGGCCATTCTGTTACGGGCTCCGACGCCTCGCGCCACGCCTGCGCGGCGGCACGGAGTCGGAGGATGCGGGCGGCGGCGCGGAATCGGGGAGAACGCGGGGGAGCGGCGTGCCGTCCGTACGCAGCACCTCGCCCGTAAGCCGATCGAAGCGCGCCGCGATGGAGGCGAAGTCCAGGCGGCCCAGCGAGTCCGTCAGCGCGGCGGCGCGGTGCGTGGCATCCACCGAAACCAGCCCCGGCAGCCGCTGCACCGTGGAGCGCAGCTGGGCGGAAAGGATGGCGCCGTCGCGGTCCAGCACCGTGCAGGCGATGGCGCCCCGGTTCAGCGGCTCGCTCAGGGTGAACGGGCCGTAGGTGATCAGGTTGCCCAGCGAGTAGAACACCAGCTTGCCGTCGCGCCACTCCGCCGCGCGCATCACGTGCGGCCCGTGGCCGATCACCAGGTCCGCGCCGCTCTCCACCGCCGCCCGCGCGAACGCCACCACGTTGCCGCGGTCCTCGCCCACGAACAGCTCGCTCGCGTTGGGCGTGCGCTGCCGGCCGCTGCCCTCCGCGCCCATGTGCATGGTCACCACCACGCGCGCGTACGCGTCCGCGGCGCGGCGCACGTGACGGCGCACGGCGGCCAGGTTGCGCGGGTCCGGCCCCGTCCACTGCGCAAATCCCAGGAACGCCACCGTGTCGCCGCGCACCGTCACCACGGGCGTGGCGATCGTATCCATCCCCGTCACCTGCACGCCGGCCGCGTCCAGGTGGCGCACCGTGGTACGGCGGCCGATGTCGCCGTCGTCGCGCGCGTGGTTGTTGGCCACGTTGCCGATCACCCGCGCGCTCTCCGGCGCCACCCGCCGCAACGCCTCCGCTGCCGCCACGGGCGAGCGGAAGGCGTAGCAGGCGGTGGATCCCGGCGCGCACTTCCGCCGGTTGATGGGCCCCTCGCCGATGGCGGCTTCCACGTTCAGCAGCACCACGTCCGCGTCCGCCAGCAGCGGCCGCAGCGGCGCCAGCAGCGAGTCCGGCGGCGGCAGCGCGGGCACGCGGCGGCCCAGGCGCGCGCGCGCCGTGTGGATCCAGGTGGTGTCGAGGTTGGTGCCCAGCGTCACGTCGCCGCCCGCGCAGATGCGCACGCCCGCGGCGGTGTCCGCGCGCACGGGCTGGGGACGCGGACGCGGGCGGTTGCGCGACTGCGCGGCCAGCGGCGCCACCGCCAGCGCGAGCGCCGCCAGCAGCGCGCAGAGAGCCGGTCCGCGGCGGAGGGCGCCGCGGAGGAAAGGGAGCGAATGGGATGTCACGGATGGGATCCCGCGAAAGATCGAGGGCCGCGCCGGCATGCACCGGCGCGGCCCATCAAAGATGTACGGACTCGCGCGACCCGCCAAGGGGCCCCTGCCATCGATTGGGAGGCGGACGATCTGCGTACTTCCGCGCTGGCTCTCTGTGGATGAACA
>DASTVC010000525.1:0-8772 GCA_035759295.1 Longimicrobium sp.
ACGAGCATCAGCGGGTAGATTTCTCAGTCGGCGCCAACGTGTGGAGCGGCAGACGGTTCGCTGCGGCGCCTCCTTCGAAATGACAAATTTTTTCGTGCGTGCCCAACTACGGGCGTGGGCCGTCGAAGGCGCTGGCGGTGCGGGCGAAGACGAAGGTGCGGGGCGCCAGCGAGCGCTCGGGCGGCGGCAGCTCCACGAGGATCATCCGCTCGCCCTCGATCCGCATCTGGTGCGCGCGCGTCCACTGCGGCGCGTAATCCAGCTGGCTCCAGCCGCGGCCGTGCTCCCACGACATCCCGTTGAGGGTCCGCAGCGCCAGCCGATCGCCTTCCACGCGCCAGTCGCCGCTGCTGGAGAACCAGGCCGACATCCCGTCCTGCGTTCTTCCCTCCGGGCCGAACGCGACGGTGGTCCACACGAACCGGCCGTCGTCCGTAAGCTCCAGCCGGTCTTCCACCTGCGTGGCGGCGGCGCCGGTGCCCTGCTCCAGCACCGCCAGCCAGGTACCGGCGAGCGCGGTGGGCGTGGTTGGCCCGTCGTCGCACCCGGCCAGCAGAATGGCCAGCGCGGCGAAGGCTGCGCGAAGGAGCAAGGGGATCCGGAACGGCTTCATGGTACGGAATGGGCGAATGCGTCGTCAGCCGGCGAGAGCAGGCCAGGAGAGGGTGTACCGGCGGGGGATGGCGGCCGTTCCACCCCGTTCGCCATCTTGACGCGTGAAATGTGCTCCCGCGTGGATCGCGGGCCGCCACTTTCCCGGATGTAAGTGTGCCTGTAGATTGTAGTTACAGAAGCGGGCGACCGGATTCCAGCGTTCTCGGGGGACTGGCTGTCCTAAGCCGTACCGTTCCCATCTTCATCTCAACCTCACGGAGTATGGCAACCATCAAGTCCGTTTCGCTGGTCGCGGCGGGACTGCTCGCCTTTTCCGCGCTGAGCGCCTGCGCGCCCGCGACGTCGGAAAACGGCGTCGCCTCCCCGTCGTCGGCGATGGCCCTGGGCATCGACACCGCCGGCTTCGACCGCAGCGTGCGCCCGCAGGACGACTTCTTCAGGTTCGTGAACGGCGGGTGGATCAGCCGTACGCAGATCCCCGCCGACCGCACCAGCATGGGCACCTTCCTGCTGCTGCGCGACAGCTCGCAGGCAGCGCTGCGCGCCATCATCGACTCCGTGTCGGCGGCGCCCAACGCCGCGGGGAGCGAGGGGCAGAAGGTGGGCGACCTGTACCGCAGCTTCATGGACACGGTCCGCGTGGAGCAGCTGGGCATCACGCCGGTGCAGGGCGACCTGGCCCGCATCAACGCGGTGACCAGCCGCGAGCAGTACCCGGAGCTGTTCGCCTCCATGCGGCGCATCGGCGTGGGCACGCCGTTCAGCTTCGGCGTGTCGCAGGACCTGGGCAACTCGTCGCGGTACGCGGTGAGCGTAAGCCAGTCGGGGCTGGGGCTGCCCGACCGCGACTACTACCTGGTGGACAACGAGCGCAACACGGCCATTCGCCAGGCCTACACCACGTACCTGGAGACGCTGCTGCGCCTGGCCGGGGCGCCCGACGCGGCCGGCGCGGCGCGGCGGGTGGTGGCGTTCGAGACGGAGATCGCGCGCGTGCAGTGGGACCGCACCCGCAACCGCGACCGCAACGCCACCTACAACCCCACCGCCGTGCGCGACCTGCAGGGCCGCACGCCGGGGTTCCGCTGGGCGACGTACCTTTCCTCGGCAGGGCTGCCGGCGCTGGACACCGTGATCGTCCGCCAGCCGGACTACTTCAACGCGGTGGATGCGCTGTTGACGGCCACGCCGGTCGACGTGGTGAAGTCGTACCTGGCGGTGCGGCTGCTGGATGGCGCCTCGCAGTACCTGAGCAGCGACTTTCGCAACGCGCGCTTCGCGTTCCGCGGCCGCGTGCTGAGCGGGCAGGAGCAGGAGCGCCCGCGCTGGGAGCGGGGCGTGGGCGTGGTGGAGGGCTCGCTGGGCGAGGCGGTGGGCCGGCTGTACGTGGGGCGCCACTTCTCGCCCCAGAGCAAGGCGCGGATGGAGGAGCTGGTGGCCAACCTGATGGCCGCCTACCGCGAGGCCATCGACGAGCTGGAGTGGATGAGCCCGGCCACCAAGGCGCAGGCGCAGGACAAGCTGGCCGGCTTTACCGTCAAGATCGGCTATCCCAACGAGTGGGAAGACTACTCGGCGCTGGAGATTCGCCCCGACGACCTGCTGGGCAACATGCGCCGCGCGGCCGAGTTCGAGTACGCGGACAACATCGGCCGGCTGGGCAAGCCGGTAGACCGCACCGAGTGGGGGATGACGCCGCAGACGGTGAACGCCTACTACAACTCGGTGAACAACGAGATTGTGTTCCCGGCGGCCATCCTGCAGCCCCCGTTCTACAACCCGGCGGCGGACGACGCGGTGAACTACGGGGCCATCGGCGCGGTGATCGGCCACGAGATCAGCCACGGCTTCGACGACCAGGGCCGCAAGAGCGACCGCGAGGGCAACCTGCGCGACTGGTGGACGGCGGAGGACGCCGCGGCCTTCGAGCAGCGCGCCACCATGCTGGCGGACCAGTACAGCGCGTTCGAGCCGCTCCCCGGCGCGCGCGTGAACGGCCGCCTTACGCTGGGCGAGAACATCGGCGACGTGTCGGGGATCGCCATTGCCTACCGCGCGTACAAGAAGTCGCTGGAGGGCCGCCCGGCGCCGGTGATCGGAGGATTCACGGGTGATCAGCGCTTCTTTCTGGGATACGCCCAGGTGTGGCGCACCATGTACCGCGACCAGGCGCTGCGCCAGCTGCTGCTGACGGACCCGCACTCGCCCGGGATGTACCGCACCAACGGCGTGCTGGCCAACATCCCCGCGTTCTACGAGGCGTTCAACGTGCGCCCCGGCGACAAGATGTACGTGCCGCCCGAGCGCCGCGTGAAGATCTGGTAAGCCACCCTCTGGGATGAGGTAGAAGAAGCCCCGGGCCGCGTCAGCGGGCCGGGGCTTCTTCGTGACGGAGGGGAGCGCCACCCCGAACCCGACGCCGCACATGCGCTTGCATGCTCCACACGTGTGTGGATGCGCCGGGAACGGCAGAGGGATGGACGCGCGGCAGGGGGCCATCCGCGTTTTCTGGGAGATACCTATCCCGCCATCCTCGTCCCCGGCCAGCGCCGACGTCCCTCCGCAAGCGCACCGGACCCAGCATCCACGAACACCTGATGCGCGATCTTGCGAAGCCTGGGCTCGCGAGAAGGGCCGGGGCGTTCCCGCCGGGCTCGCGCGAGAAGACGGTTCGCGGGATCGCGGATCGGGTGAAGCCGAATTGGTAGGTTGCGGGGCGCTGCGGCGGGAAAGGGGTTGCCAGAAAAAACGCGGATGGCCCCCTGCCGCGCTTCCATGCGTCCGCCGTTCCCGAGGTCCCCAGGGAAGCCCGGTGCCACCCACGACCGCCGATGTGCAGGACACGAGGGTCGCGCATGGTAAACCCGCCATCGCCTTCCGCCAAGCGTGGCGTGCAACAAACTCCGCGATGAACCTGTTTTTACCAGGAGTGCACAACGAACCAAGGAAACGTTATCAGCTCACCGCTTCCGATCGCGCGACAGGAAAGGCGCGGGCGTGCCAGGACTCGCGCAGCGGCTTTTCCCATCCACCGCCGCGCAGCTCGCCCACCGTGCCGATGGTGTTGTCGAAGACCACGGTGTCTTCCGCCACGCCGCCCGCTGCGGCGCGCTGGCGGAACGCGGGGCGGGGCTCGGCCACGACCTCTCCCGCCTCGTCGCGGAAGTAGACGAGCGAGCTGTCGCGCATGGGCACGCCGATCTGCCCCTCCAGCTCGGCCAGCGTGTGGAACAGCGAGTCGATGGAGCAGCCGCTCACGCCCGTCGCCCGCTCGTCGGAGCCGACGAGGAGGAAGCGGCCGTGCCGCAGCTCGCGGCCGCCGACCACGGGCGCGCCGTGCGCCGCCCAGCGGTCCAGGAACGCGTCGGCGTGCGAGAGCAGCGCCTGCTGCTGCGCCTCGTCCAGCGGGCGCGCGGCGGCGAACACCCACAGGCGGGCGTCGTCGGGAAGTCGGTCGAAGGGGACTGCGGGCATGGGCTCCTGCCGGTAAGGGTTCCAGCGGGCAATCTACAACGCCGCGCCCGCCCGCTCCAGCGCGCACGCTGTCGCCCCGGGGCCGAAGCCGTTACGTTTCAGGCGGATACACGGCTTTTCATCTCCCGGGACCGGATCGGCTCGCGCGTGAAACAGGACCGGCGCACCACCCTTTCCTACCGCATCGGCGCCAGCCTGACGGCCACGTCGGCGGGGCTGCTCACCTGGCTGCTCTGGTACATTCCGCTCGCCCTGCTCTTTCAGGCCTCGCCCGCCGTGGCCATTGCCGGAATGGTGGCGATGACCGCGCTGTTCCTGCGCGTGTACGCGCTTCCCAGCCGCTGGGGCGCGCGGGCGCGGGCCCGTTCGCGCGTGCGGCGCATGGGGCGGGCGTGGCCGTGGGTGGCGCTCACCGCGCCGGCCATGGCCGCGCTCACGCTGGGGCTGTGGACGGTGCTGCTGTCGATGGGGTGGGCGACGGAAACGGGATTCGGCGAGGAGCTGGAGAAGTTCCTCGCCAAACCCGGCGGAGAGATCGCGTTCTACATCCTGGCGATCGCCGTGGCGCCGCTGATGGAGGAGTTCGGGTTCAGGGGGTGGATCCAGCGGCCGCTGGAAAAGCGCTGGGGGGCGCAGGCGGCCATCGCCGTGACGGCGGTGCTGTTCGCGCTGGCGCACTTCGAGCCGCAGGCGGTGCCGGTGCGGCTGGCCTCGGGGCTGGTGCTGGGGCACGCGGTGTACGCCACGCGCTCCATCTGGGCGGGGGTGGCGCTGCACGTGGCGTGGAACGCGGGGGTGCTGGCGTTCGGCACCGCGCTGCCGGACTTCGACCCCACGGGCAAGGGGTGGCGCTGGGCGGTGCCCGGCGCCGCGGTGGCGGTGCTCAGCCTGCTGTGGTGCGCGTGGACCGTGCGGCGAATGCAGGACGAGACGGGGCGGGCGCGCCCGGAGGGCACGGCGGCGCGGGGCCGCCCCGTGGAGTCGTCGTCCTGATCATCCGCTACGAAGGCTGCTCCGGCGTGTCCGTCACCGCGCGCGACTGCAGCTCCGCCATCCACGACGGGCGCGCCTTGCCGCTCTGGTCGTAGCCGCGGCCCACGCACTCCAGCAGGCAGCGGGCGGTGTCCACCCGCGGGTCCGGCGCCAGGTCGTGCACCAGCACGTTCAGCGCGGCCGTCGCGTCTTCCAGCCCCACGTTGCCACTCTGCACCGCGGCGTACTGCACGTACCAGCTGCGCAGCCGGCGCAGCGTGGGCGAGTACGGCGCCGTCCCCTGCAGGAACTTCTTCAGTCCCGTGGGGCTCATCCCGATCTCGCGCGCCACGCTGCGGAGCGACGTGTTCTCCACGCGCGCCGCGGCCGTCTCGCGCAGGTGCTTGGTGGTGGCGCTTCGGGGATCGCTTCCGTTCATTTGACTTCCTCCCAAGGTGTTCCGAAAGGTGCTGCCGGCGCCGTCTACGAGGTGAATTATAATACCGAAGAAACCCCGAAGCAAGACCGAAGTGCAGCACACGTAACTTATGTACAGCGTGCACTTAGCACCCCTTCACCGCATCCGGCGCCCGCTCTCCGCAGTCACAGATCCCGCCACCTCTAAAAAACCACGGCAGGCGTAAACGGAGTGCACACCCGCACTCTCCGTGTCGGGGTTCCAGTCCACTTTTGCCTGCCTGTGGCGCTTTGTGTGCGCACGCGGACCGGCCGAATCTCTGGAACCCGGCTTCCCTACGCAAGCTTTGTGTGAAATCTTGTACAGATCAGACACGAGACTCATCTGGAAAGGACCGATATTTCGCCCACTTTCACCATCCACCCCCCTGCCGCCGCATTCTGAAATCCCACCCGAAGACGAGTTCCGCGCCCCCTCGGTTTTGACTCGGCAACCGAAGATCCGGCCTTCGGTTTTCGGCTCGCGATTCCGAACCCGCTTCCCGGGCGAGTGATGCCCAGGCGAGTCCGATGGTGAACGTGCCCTCCGCCCGCGGGAGCGAATGAATTCGCCGCTGGGAAAACGCGAAGTCCGCCTGCGCGGACTGTAGCCGCCGCATCGACGCGCGTCCATGGCCTCGCACCAAAGGCGAGCGTCGCCGCGCCCTCTCCACAGACTCCGTGCAGACCACCTGACCATCCGGAGCCGCGATCGAATTCTCCCTTCCCCCACGCTGTTTGTGGGGGAAGGGCCGGGGATGGGGGGCGCCCGCGGACGCAGCTCGATCCCCATCCGACGAGCCCCAATCCATCCAGCCACCGACCCTGTCGGGCATCCTCCGCACGTCACCGTTGACAGGAATCGATTCCGTACCTAGACTAGTTACAGTTATCTGAACCGGAGTCCCGATGTCGACGATCAGCAGCAGAATGGCGGTGGCGGTGCACGTGCTGGCGTACCTTGCGTGGCGGCGCGACGAGCCCGTCACCTCGGAGCGCATGGCCGGCAGCGTCAATACCAACGCGGTGGTCGTGCGGCGCATCATGGGCTCGCTGCGCAACGCGGGGCTGGTCTCGGTACAGCCGGGGGTGGGCGGCGGGGCGCAGCTGGCCCGCGAGCCCCAGGACATCACCCTGCTGGACGTGTACCGCGCGGTGGAGGAGAAGGAGGAGCTGTTCGCCCTTCACTCCGAGCCCTGCCGGCACTGCGACATCGGCAGCAACATCCGCCAGGTGCTGCAGGGCGTGTTCTGCCAGGCGCACCAGGCCATGCAGGGCGTGCTGGGCGAGGTGACCATCGCCGACGTCTTTCGCCAGGTACAGGTGCACGGCGGCGGATGCGGCGGCGCGGCGCGGGAGCTGGTAGACGAGCTGGTGGGGGCGCAGGCGCACCACGCGTAAGGACGGCTCACGGGCCGTTTTTCCATCGCCCGATCTGCAACCGGTCCGGATACAAATGTAGTCGGTCGATCCAGGGACGACCCGTTCGTCGTACAGTTGGGAAGGACGTCGGAAACGGGGTACCGCGGGAGGCGGCAATGGCACGGATCAATGGTGTGCGCAGGCTGCTGGGGATGGCGATGGTGCTGGCGGCCGGTCTGGTGGGGAGCGTGGGGACGCTGGCGGCGCAGGACGCGCGGGTGCTGGGGCGGGTGACGGACGGCGTGGGGAACCCGGTGGCGCAGGCCTCGGTCACGCTGGTGGGGGAGGACGGCGCCGCGGCGCAGACCACCACCTCGGGCGCGTCGGGCGGGTTCCAGTTCCAGGCGGTGGCGCCGGGAACGTACACGCTGCGGGCGGTGCGGGAGGGTTTCGCGGTGCGCGAGCAGCGCATCACGGTGCGAGCGGGGCGGGTGGTGACGCCGGTGGTCCGGCTCTCCACGGCGGGACGGACGCAGCGGGGAATGGTGGCCGCGAGGACGACGGGCCGCTGACCGCCGGGAGTACGGCGGCGCGGCCGAAGTGCGCCCCAAACTGTAACTTAACCGGTTTCAGATTCAACCGCACGGGCGGGCGGATCGGCCGGATGAACCTGAGGGATGATCGAGATGAGCGAGACGCCGAACCTGTTCACCCCGTTCCAGCTGGGGCCGTACGAGCTGGCCAACCGCGTTGTGATGGCGCCCATGACGCGCAGCCGCGCCGGCGAGGGCAACGTGCCCACCGAGCTGATGGCGGAATACTACGCCCAGCGCGCGGGCGCCGGGCTCATCGTCAGCGAGGGGTCGCAGGTGTCGCCGCAGGGCGTGGGCTATCCGGACACGCCGGGCATCCACACCGACGCGCAGGTGGAGGGGTGGCGCCGGGTGACGGACGCCGTGCACGCAAAGGGCGGCCGCATCTTCCTGCAGCTGTGGCACGTGGGGCGGGTGTCGCACCCGTCGCTGCAGCCGGGGGGCGCGCTTCCCGTGGCGCCGTCGGCCATCGGCGCGCCGGGCGAGCTGTACACGGGGCAGGGGATGAAGCCGTTCGTCACGCCGCACGCGCTGGAGACGGACGAGATCGCCGGCGTGGTGCAGCAGTTCGCGGACGGGGCGCGGCGGGCCTTTCTGGCCGGCTTCGACGGCGTGGAGCTGCACGGTGCCAACGGCTACCTGATCGACCAGTTCCTGCGCGACGGCACCAACCACCGCACCGACCGCTACGGCGGCTCGGTGGAGAATCGCGTCCGCTTCCTCGAGGAGGTGACGGCGGCCGTGGTAGAGGTGTGGGGCGGTGAGCGGGTGGGCGTGCGGCTGAGCCCCATGGGGCTGGTGAACGGGATGAGCGACACGGACCCGGTGGCCACCTTCGGCTACGCGGCGCACGCGCTCAACCGCTTCAACCTGGCCTACCTGCACGTGTCGGAGACCATCGGCGCGCAGGAGCGTCGATCCGCCGACGGCTCGTTCGTCGTACTGGGTAGAGCGGGCGAAGCGCCGCGCGTGTCGCCGGTGCTCAAGGCCATCTTCCGCGGTCCCTTCATCGCCAACGGGGGCTACGGCGGCGAGACGGGGAACGCGGCGATCGCGGAGCGGCAGGCGGACCTGGTGGCGTTCGGAACGCCGTTCCTGGCCAACCCCGACCTGCCGGAGCGGCTGAAGGCCGGGGCGCCGCTCAACGAGCCGGACCGCGCCACCTTCTACGGTGGCGACGCGCGCGGCTACACCGACTACCCGGCGCTCGAGACGGCGAACGCCGCGTGACACACCCCGCCGGCCGCGGTGGCCGGCGGGACCCAGCACCAAACGGGATGGAAGGGATAGGGATCACCAT
>DASTVC010000526.1:0-6222 GCA_035759295.1 Longimicrobium sp.
CGACTTCACCGCGCCGCCGGCCGAGTCGCCGCTGTACGCGTGGTACGAGGCGTCGGACCACTTCAACCTGCAGCTGTTCTCGCAGGCGGCGCGGGTGCTGGCGCCCGGCGCGCCGGCGCTGCGCCGGGGCGAGTTCCATCCCGTCCCGGGCGACCCGGTGCCGGAGGGGGCCCCGGAGCGCGCGGTGGACGCGCGGGGGGCGCTGCGGCAGTGGGTGCGGCGGCCGCGGCCGGAGGTGGGGCAGGGGACGCTGGCCCTTTTTCCCACCCACCTTCCCCCCGCGGCCGTCGCCGCGCTGGCGCAGGGGCCGGGGTACCGGCTGGGATCCACCGCGTTCCCGCGCGTCCTGCGCCGGCCGCTGCCGTACGACGCGGCGCTGCGCCAGTCGCTGCGGGTCACGGAGCCGGCGGACGGCTTTGTCCGCGGCTTTCTGGACGGGCTGCGCTTCAACATGCCGCGCGACTACCTGGAGGAGCTTCCGCGCTACCGGGCGCTGGCCGACCGGGTGGCGCGGCGCGGACGTCCCGACGTGATCGTGGGCGGGTTTTTCCGCACGGTGCCGGAGCGGCTGTGGATCCAGGCGTGCCGGCGCGGGCCGCGCCCCAGCCGGCTGGTCATCGTGCAGCACGGCGGCAACTACGGCGAGTCGGCGGGGACGCAGGTGGGGTGGACGGAGGAAGAGCGCCGCGTGGCCGATGCCTTCGCCTCGTGGGGGTGGGGCGCCGGCGAGGAGAAGGTGACGCCCCTCCCCGGCCCGCGGCTGATGGCCCTGCAGCACGTCTCCGGCACCGGCGACGCCCTGCTGGTCGTCGCGGGGACGGTGCGCGAGTACCCGTCGGCCGAGCGCTTTGCCGGCGTGCCCTCCACCGCCGAGAGCCACGAGGCCTTTCTGGCCGCGCTGCCGCCGGAGCTGCTGCCGCGCGTACGCTTTCGCCCCCACACGCGCTACGGCGGCACGGTCGAGGAGCAGGCGCCGTGGCACGCGCGCTTTCCCGCGGTGTCGCTGGACCGCGGCGAGCGCGGCGTGCACGAGGAGATCGCCCGGGCGCGGCTGGTGGTGGTGAACTACCCGTTCTCCACCACCTTTCCCGAGTGCGTGGCCGCCGACCGCCCGGTGATGATGGTCTCGGACGGCCGCGCGCCCTCCGTGCACCCGCGCGCCGCCGCGATCTACGCGGGCCTGCACGAGGCCGGCGTGCTCCACCACGATGCCGCGGCCGCCGCCCGCGCCGCCGCCGCGGCGTACGACGACGTCGAGGGGTGGTGGGCCCAGCCCGCGCGCCGCGCCGCCGTGGACGCGTACCGGCGCGCCTTCGCCCGCACGGCCGACGACGCCGTGGCGCAGTGGCGCGCCTTCTTCCAGGCGCAGATGGCCCAGGCCGCGGCGGCCCGGCCCTCCGCGTCCATCCGCACCCCCGCGGCCCCCCCCGCGGCCGGCGGCCGGTCCACACAGTGAATGAGCACGGCGTAATGTCTCTGCAGGCCATCGAAAGCATCCAGCTCCTCGACGACCCCTCCGGGCGCATCCGGGCCTCGCGCCTGGTGGCGCCGCAGGCGGGCGGACAGATGAACCCGTTCGCCTTTTCGCTGCGCGGATGGGTGGTGGGCGCGTCCGCGCCGGTGCGGCAGGTGGAGCTGGTGCACGGAACCCGCGAGGTGGCGGCGCTCCCCCTTTCGCGGCCGAATCTCGAGGTGGCGCGCGAGGTGGGCGCCGGGCTGGCGCCGGTGGGGCGCACCGCGTTCCGCTCGCGGCTGCTGGCGCTGCGCGCGCTGCGGCGGATGGGGTGGCTGGGGATGGCCGAGCCCGGGGCGGCGCGGCGGCTGCTGCACCCCGACGTGCTCTTCAACGGCTTCGACGCCACCGTGCCGCTGCTGGGGCTGCCGGAGCGGTGCACGCTGCGGCTGCAGGCGCGGCTGGACGGCGGCGCCGCGGTGCCGCTGGCTGACATCCACGTCCGCCGGCCGCGGCTTTCGCCCGGTGGATACGCGCCGCGCTACCGGCCGCTGATGGTCACCAGCATCGGGCGGAGCGGCTCCACCTGGTTTCAGCACGTGATCTCGCAGCACCCGCAGGTGGCCGCCTATCGCACCCACGGCTACGAGGTCACGGCCGCCCAGCAGCTGGCCCGCCTGGCCATCGGCGCCACGGCGCAGAGCCCGTACACCGAGTCGTTCTTCGCCAAGAAGGGGTTCACCGACCTGGTGCAGTCGCTTCCCGGCGGCGCCGAGCCGGTGCGGCGGCTGGTGGAGCTGGTGGGGAGCGGGGTGGAGGACCTGGTGCAGCAGGCGCTGCGCTCCGTGGACCGCTTCTACGCCCTGGCCGACACGCTGGACGGCCGCGAGCCGGCCGGCGACGGGGAGACGCGCTACTTCACCGAGAAGAACCTGCGCCCGGAGTGGTTCTTCTGGGAGGCGTATTCCGGGGCGAAGGAGATCTTCCTGGTCCGTGACTTTCGCGACGTGATCTGCTCGTCGCTGGCCGCGAACGCCAAGTGGGGCAAGCGCTTCTTCGGCCGCTCCGCCGTCGGCAGCGACCGCGACTACATCTTTCACCGCGCCGGCATGGCGCGCCCGTGGATCCTGGAGCCGTGGAAGGAGCGCGCCGGCCGCGCGCACCTGGTGCACTACGAGGAGCTCATCCTGGACCCGGAGCGCGCGCTGGCGCCCGCCCTGGACTACCTGGAGCTGGACTCCAGCCCGTCCGTGGTGCGCGCCATGCTCGCCCGTGCGGAAGAGAAGCAGGACCGCCGCGGCCGCGACCGGCACATGACGTCCGGCGACGCCAGGGGTTCCATCGGGCGCTGGAAGACGGACCTGGCGCCGGACCTGGTGGAAGCCTGCAACGAAGCGTTCGCCGAGTTCTACGCCGCCTTCTACGCCGCCGCCCCGGCCTCAGCCGCCGCCCCTGCCGCCGCTTTGTAACGCGTCCCATGCCATCCCGCCCTGCAAGGGCGAGATGACCGCGATGCAGTGGAATGGGGTCAGGGTACGTCGGCAGGCGGAGGTTGCTCCACACGTGTGTGGAGGCGTCGGGAACGGCAGAGGGATGGACGCGCGGCAGGGGGCCATCCGCGTTTTCTGGGAGATACCTATCCCGCCATCCTCGTTCCCCGCCCGGCGCTGACCGCCTGCCGCAAGCGCACTGGAACCAGCCTCCACGAACACCTGATGCGCGATCTGGCGAAGCCCGGGCCCGCGAGAAGGCTGGGGGCGTTCCCGCAGGCGTTTCGCACGCAGGGACGGTTCGCGGGATCGCGCATCGGGCCAAGCCGGAATGGTGGGTTGCGGGGCGCTGCGGCGGGAAAGGGGTTGCCAGAAAAAACGCGGATGGCCCCCTGCCGCGCGTCCATCCCTCTACCGTTCCCGATGTTCTCAGGGAAGCCCAGTGCGACCCGCAACGGCCGACGTACCGGACACGGGTCGCGCATGGTGAACCCGCCATCGCTTTCCGCCCCGCGTGGCGTGCAGCAAAATCCGCGATAAACCGTTTTTCCCCAGTAAGAAAGCAGCCGGAGCCACCCCTCCCCCGCAGTTTGGGGGAGGGGTCGTCGCGAGCCGCGAGGAACGAGCGGCGAAGAGGCGGGGGAGAGGGCCTCCCCGTCGCAGTCGGGGTCTCGCCTCCCCACACCCTTGCTCGAACGGCGAAAGCAGTTCTCCGCGACCCGGCTGGAGAGGTCAAGCCGAGCGGGAGGCCGATCACACCCGCCGGGGGGCTCCGTCCCGTCTGGCGGAGGCATTTGCGCGCCGCTAACTTCGCGGACAGCGCCCCACCGGGGTGCGCTTCACCGATCAGGATCCAACGAGAATGAGCCGATTCACCGGGCGCGGCAGCCTGTTCGCCGCCGCCGCGCTGGCCCTTGCCGTAACCGTGGCCGCCTGGTTCCTCCCCGCCCGCGCGGTGCTGGCGCTGCTGGCCGGCGCGGCGGCCGTCGTGATGGTGATGGTGGCCGAGTCGGACCGCCGCGTGAACGCCCGGCTGCAGCGCCTGTCCCTGGACGCGCGCAACGACTACCGGCAGGTGGAGGCGCTGTTCTCGCTCTTCGCCAGCATCCGCCCCGAGCTTCCGCTTCCCGACACCCGCGGGTGGGCCGCGTCGCCCGATCTGCTCAAACTCACCGCCGACACCGTGCTCGACCGCCGCCCAGGTCTGGTGGTGGAGGCCAGCAGCGGCGTGTCGACGCTCGTCATCGCCTACTGCCTCAAGCGCCTGGGGCACGGACGCGTGGTCTCGCTGGAGCACGACGAGAAGTACCTGCACCTAACCCGCGAGCTCATCGCGCGGCACGGGCTGGACTCCGTGGCCACGGTCGTCCACGCCCCGCTCCGGACCACCCGCATCGCCGGCGCCGAGTGGCCGTGGTACGACGTGGACGCGCTGCGGCTGGACGCGCCCATCGACCTGCTGCTGATCGACGGGCCGCCGCGGCGCGGGCACCCGCTGGCGCGCTATCCCGCCCTGCCGCTGCTCTTTCCGCGCCTGGCGGACGACGCGGTGGTGATCCTGGACGACGGCGACCGCGAGGCCGAGACGGAGACGGTGCGCCGCTGGGAAGCGGAGTTCGAGCACCTGTCCGCCCACCACCTGCCGCTGGAGAAGGGCGCCTGGCTGCTCCGGCTCAGCCGCCCGGCGCGCGATGCGCGTCCCGCCGCGGGCGCGCGGGCCGGCGACGAGGGCCGCCTCGCGCACCGGCCATGACCTTCCCGTCCGGCGGGGCCGCCCGGGAAGAACGCGTGAACGGATGCCCGGGCGGATGAGGATCGCCTACCTTTCCCGCGGGCAGATGCCGGCGCCCAGCGCCAGCAGCCTGCAGATCATGAAGAACTGCGAGGCGTTCGTGCACAACGGCGACCCGGTGACGCTGGTCGCCGTGCGTGCGCCCGGCACCCGCGTCCCCGACGCCGACGTGTTCGCGCAGTACGGCGTGGAGCCGGTCTTCGAACTGCACCGCATTCCCGTGTACCCCGTGCGCGGCCAGCACCACCTGCACGCCCTGCGGGGGGTGCTGATCGCGCGCCGCTTTCGCGCCGACGTGGTGCACGGGCGCTGCGTCTGGTCGTGCCTGATGGCGGCCCGCACCGGCTTTCCCGTCGGCATCGAGGTCCACACCCTCCCCAACGCGGGCGAGCGCGCCACCGCGGCCCTCCTTCGGCTGGCCCGGCATCCCAACCTGCGCGCCATCGTGGTGACCTCCGACCGCCTGCGCCAGGACCTGGTCGCCGCCTTCCCCATCGCCGCCGCCTCCGTCGTCGTCGCCCACAACGGCGCCGAGCCCCGCGCCCGTCCGGACCCCGTCGCGCTTCCCGCGGACCTCCCCAACGTGGGCTACGTGGGCCGGCTGTACGAGGGCAAGGGCGCGGACCTGGTGGTGGCGCTGGCCGCGCGCTGCCCCTGGGCCCGCTTTCACCTGGTGGGCGGCACGCGGGAGGAGATCGAGCGGTGGAGGCCGCGGGTGGCCGGGCTCGCGAACGTGCATTTTCACGAGTTCGTGCCGCACGCGCAGGGGCTGCGCTACCTGGACGCCTGCGACGTGATGCTGGTGCCGTACGAGGAGTCGGTGGAGGTTCACGGGGGCGCCACGCAGTCCGGCCGCTGGATGGCCCCCATCAAGCTCTTCGAGTGCATGGCGGCGGGAAAGCCCGTCATCGCGTCGGACCTCCCCGTCGCCCGCGAGGTGCTGGTGGAGGGTGAGACCGGCTTTCTCTGCCCGCCCGGCGACGTGGATCGCTGGGAGGCCACCCTCGGCACCCTGGCCCGGTCGCCGGAGCTGCGCGCGCGCGTGGGAGAGAACGCCCGCCGCGTGCTGGCCGAGCGCTTTACCTGGAGCGCCCGCGCCCGCCTCATCCGCCGCGCCCTCGCGGGGGTGGGGGGATGAGGGTGGACGCCCGGGCCCGCCGCTGCGCATGATGGCGGAATCGATGGATTCGGCCCCGCCGGCCGCGGAGGGGCTCACCGTGCTGTTCGTCGTCTATCAGACGCACAACCGGGCCAACGGCGGCGTGGAGAGCATCACCCAGGTCATCGAGAACCTGCGCGGGGTCGCCCCCGTCGTGCTCACGCAGGCGGACACCCCCGCGGCGGAGCGCTGGCGCCGAGCGGGGGCAGTGGTGCACGTGCGCCCCTTTGGCGGCGCGCGGGGGCGGGCGGCGCGCGCGGCCGGGATCGTCGCCACCAACCTGGCCGTGCGCCGGCTGGTGCGGCGGACGGGCGCGCGGGTGGTGCAC
>DASTVC010000527.1:0-2027 GCA_035759295.1 Longimicrobium sp.
CCTCCCCCGAAGTTGGGGGAGGGGTCGACCGCCGTCGCGAGGAACGAGCGAAAGGCCGGTCGGGGGAGAGGGCCCCCGAGGGTCGCGAGTGGCTGGCCCTCACCCGTTCACCCCATCACCCGTTCACCTTTGTCCGGGCACGGCCCGAAATTCTCGGTGTACGGGCGAACGGGCCATCCGCACAGGAGAAACGGAGATGATGACGGACGACGAGATCGGGGAGCAGATCCGCGACCGCGGGCTGGAGGAAGACTACATCCGCGAGCTGATGGCCACGCTGGGGTTCGACCCGGCGGACGGGTTCACGGTGGAGGGGATCGAGGCGCTGGACAACGCGACGATGGACATCCGCCGCCGCGCCGCGCTGCGCACCCTGGCCCTGGGCACGGACCACGAGGCGTAGCGGGATTGCCCGGCAGCGGCCTATCCTCACGCACTCACGCACTCACGCACTCACGCACTCACGCACTCACGCACTCACACACTCACGCACTCCTCCGCCGCCCCTCCGCCGAATCCCATGCGCCTCCACCGCCTGCTCCCCGCGCTGACCGCGCTCTGCGCCGCGTGCGCATCCGCCCCGCCCGCCGCCGGTCCCTCCCGCTTCACGCACACCGTCGTCGACACCGGCACCATCGCGGGGGCGCCGTACCGCATCGAGATCCCGGCCGGGTGGAACGGCGGGCTGGTGATGTACGCGCACGGCTACGAGATCGTGGGCACGCCGTTCGAGCCGCTGGCGCCGCGCCACGCGCAGTTCCGCGAGGCGTTCACCTCGCGCGGGTTCGCGTTCGCGCAATCGTGGTACCGCGCGCAGGGCTGGGCCGTGCGCGAAGGGATCGACGACACCGAGGCGCTGCGCCGCCGCTTCATCCAGCGCTACGGCCGGCCGGACAGCACCTTCGTCACCGGCCACTCCATGGGCGGGCTGATCACGATCGCGACGATCGAGGGCCGCTCGCGCGAGTACGACGGCGCGCTCCCCCTCTGCGGCGTGCTGAGCCCCACGCTAGAGGGGACGCGGACGATGTTCGACCTCCTCGTCTCCTTCGACTACCTGTACCCCGGCGTGCTGACCCGCTCGCCGCGCGGGCTGGTGGATCTCCCCGCGGCGCCCGCGCCGGAGCGCGACTCCATCGTCGCCGCGGTGCGCGCGAACCCGGAGCGCGCCGAGGCGCTGGCGAGCCGCTACGCCCTGCATCCGCGGAGCGTCCCCGGCCTTGTGTGGTTCTTCGCCACCATCCTCCGGGAGATGGAGGTGCGCGCCGGCGGCAACCCGTTCGACAACCGCGGCACCGTGTACCGCGGCCTGGGCAACGACACCGCCAGCGCCCGCGGCGTCCGCCGCTATACCCCCGATCCCGCCGCCGTGGAGTACCTCCGCTCGCGCTACACGCCGACCGGCCGCGTATCCGACCCCGTGTTCGCCGTCCACACGACGTACGACGCCACCGTGCCGCCCGAGCAGATGGACCGCTATCGCACCATCGCCCAGCTCGCGAGGACGGAAGACCGCTTCGCCGCCGCGTACGTGATCGCCGACGGCCACTGCAACTTCACCCCCGCCCAGGTGGGTGCCGCCTTCAACGCCCTCCGCACCTGGACCGCCACCGGCAGGCGCCCGGCGGAGGGGGAGCTGGTGGTGCCGTAGCCGATCCGGCAATGGGCCGTCCGCCCGCGCGCGGATGAGGTGCAGTCCCCCGCAAGGGCGAATAAATTCGCGGCAACGACTACACGAAATCCGCCTTCGCGGATTGGCCGCCCCGGTGTTCGGGTCAGTGCAGTGCGCGCCCAGGCCCCGCGGCAGCCTCCGGGTTCGGCGGCTTGGCGGTGCGCAGCGTCCCAAGCACCTGAGCGTCCGCTACCGGAGATTTGCCCGATCCGGCGGGATCGGCTGGGGGGGAGCCGTCTGGGCGCGTCACGACCCTCACCACGCCCACCACACCCTCATTCTCTCGCCGAGGCTTCCAGTCCGCGAAGGCGGACTTCGTGTGGTTGTTGCCGCGAATTTATTCGCCCTTGCCAGG
>DASTVC010000528.1:0-8905 GCA_035759295.1 Longimicrobium sp.
AGCCGCAGGTGCAGCGGCTGGGCTTCGACGACATCCTGGACTGGCTGGCGGACAAGGCCAACGCCATCCCCGGCTTCCGCATGTTCACCATCGTGCTGGGCGTGAACCCGGTGAACATGAGCCGGGTGGACCGCAGCGCGGCGAACATCCTCCGTGCCGTCGTGGAGTTCATCCCCGGCGGCAACCTGATTACCCGCGCGCTGGACACCTACGGGGTCTTCGACAAGGTCGGCAAGTGGATCGAGGGGCAGATCGAAACGCTGGGGATGGTGGGCTCGGCGTTCAAGGACGCCATCTCGGACTTCATCGACTCGCTGGGGTGGCGCGACCTGTTCCGCCCGGGGAGCGTGTGGCGCCGGGCCAAGCGCATCTTTACCGATCCCATCGACAAGCTGATCGACTTCGCCAGGGGGTTCATCGGCGGCATCCTGGACTTCCTGCGCGAGGCGGCGCTGCGGCCGCTGGCCAAGCTGGCGGAGGGCACCCGCGCGTACGACCTGCTCAAGGCGGTGCTGGGGAAGGACCCCATCACCGGCGACCCGGTGGAGCAGTCGGCCGACGTGCTGATCGGCGGCTTCATGAAGCTGATCGGGCAGGAGGAAGTGTGGGAGAACATCAAGAAGGGGAACGCGGTGGCGCGGGCGTTCGCCTGGTTCAAGGGGGTGCTGGGCGGCGTGCTGGCGTTCGTGTCGGCGGTGCCGGGGATGATCATCTCCACCATCAAGTCCATCACGCTGACGGACTTCCTTCCCATCACCAACCTGTTCGCCAAGGTGGGGCGGGCGTTCGCCGGCTTCGTGGGGTCGTTCCTCTCCTGGGGAATCGACCAGGTGCTGGGGCTGCTGCAGATCATCTTCGAGGTGGTGATCCCGCGCGCGGTGCCCTACATCAAGAAGGCGGCGGGGGCGTTCAAGACCATCATCCGCGACCCCATCCGCTTCGTGGGCAACCTGGTGCGGGCCGGGGTGCAGGGCTTCCGCCAGTTCTCCGGGCGCTTCCTCGTGCACCTGCGCAAGTCGCTGGTGGAGTGGCTCACGGGATCGATGCGGGGGGCCAACATCTACGTCCCGCAGGGGCTCAGCATTCCCGAGATCGTAAAGTTCGCGCTCAGCGTGCTGGGCCTTACCTGGGAGAACATCCGCCAGAAGCTGGTGGCGGCGGTGGGCGAGACGGCGGTGTCGGCCATGGAGGCCACCTTCGGGGTGGTGAAGACGCTGGTTACGCAGGGCCCGGCGGCGGCGTGGGAGCAGATCAAGGAGGGGATCGGCAACCTGCAGCAGATGGTGATGGGGCAGATCATGACCTACGTCCGCAACCAGATCGTGGTGCAGACGGTCCAGAAGCTGGTCACCAGCCTGAACCCCGCGGGCGCCTTCATCCAGGCCGTCATCGCCATCTACAACACGGTGATGTTCTTCATCGAGCGGCTGCGGCAGATCGGGCAGGTGGTGGCGTCGTTCATCGACTCCATCTCGGCCATCGCCAGCGGCGCGGTGGGGGCGGCGGCCAACCGGGTGGAGACCACCATGGCGGGGCTGCTCACCCTGGTGATCAGCTTCCTCGCACGCCTGGCAGGGCTGGGGAAGGTGAGCGACGAGGTGGTGAAGGTGGTCAAGCGCATCCGCGACCCCATCGACAAGGGGCTGGACCGGGTGGTGGCCTGGATCGTGGCGCAGGCGCGCAAGCTGGGGCGCTACGTGGCGCAGGCCGGCGTGCCGCAGGACCCGGCCTCGCGGCTGCGGCTGGCGGCGCAGGCGGCCACCGCGGTGCTCAACCGCTTCCGCGGCCGGCCGGTGGGCGTCGCGGTGCTGCGGCCGCTGCTTCCCGTCATCGTCACCCGCTACGGCCTTACGGAGCTGGTGCCGTTCGAGCGCGAGGGCCGGTGGTGGGTGCGCGCCACCATCAACCCCAAGGTGGAAAACCCCTCCGAGGCGCAGCCCGAGGGCGCGGCCGGCGCGGCGGCGGCGGGCACGAGAAAGCCGATCCGGCGGATCATGACCGTGAACATGGGTCCGGTGAGCCACTCGCTCACGACGGTGGTGACGGCTGGTTCCACCCAGGTGACGATGGACGGCGGCAGCCTGCAGGCCAAGCTCGGGGCGCTGATCGAGGCCGTGAAAGATCCCAAGAGCAACGTGAGGAAGAAGGAGAGCGTCTCCAACAAGCTGGCCGCCATCAACACCCGCCTGGCCGACTACAACGTGCTGCTGTCGGCGTACGCCCGCAGCCTGGGCGAGCAGCACACGGCCCGCGCGCCCACGGAGGAGTTCATCCGCGACTACAAGGCCACGCTCGTCGCCGAGATCGTGGGGCTGGCCACCAACTACGGCTTCACGGGCCTGGTGGTGAAGACGTTCATCCCCAGCCCGCTTCCCAACGAGCGGCACCTTCCGGAGCCGGTAAAGAGCGAGATCCGCGCGCGCCTGTACGAACGGGGCTCGGCGTGGACCACCGAGCGCGCGACCGTGGTGAGGACTGACACCGCCAGGATCGACAAGGAGATCCAGGACACCATCGTCAAGCCGCGCGACGCGGGGAACAAGGCGGCGGCCCAGGCGGCGATGGTGGGCATGAAGGCGCGCGGGCTGGTGCTGGAGGGTGCCACGATAGACGACTTCGTGGCCAAGGCGTCGTACGTGACGCCCAACCTGGGCCTGTACGCGGTGGACCACGACCCGTCGCTGGCGGAGCACTGGCAGAAGGGCGGCGGCAACGCGACGTCCGACGCCGTCCGGCACTCGGTGGTGGAAGGAAAGAGCTACGCCAGGCTCAGCCTGGTCACCCGGCGGTACAACTCCCAGAAGGGTTCGTACAGCCTGGACGGGGAGGCCAGCTTCTTCAAGAAGCACGCGTTCATCCTCGTACCGTTCACCAGCGCGGGCGGAAAGGACATCAACGGGACGCCCAACAGCGTGGACCTGGTGACCATCGACAGCCACTCGCTGACGTACCCGGACGGAACGCCGTACCTGCCGATATGATGCAGCCGCTCCCCGCTCCCGCCCGCGGCGGGACGAAGAACGATGGACATGCCCTACGCGATGCGGGCGTGAGGGCGGCTTGAGCACGCGCGCGACCGCCGCGCGCCCCGCGGAGCCCGCGCGGGTCGCGGAGACGGTGCCCGCGAGCACGGTCTCCGCCAGCCGCGACGCGGGCGCGTCCCCCGCGCGCGCGCCGTTCTCCGCGCCCTCCGCCGACGGTCGCGTGAGCACGCTGCTGGCGCCGCGGGTGCAGCTGGAGACGCGCGTCTCTTCGCCCAGCGACCCCGCGGAGCGCGAGGCGGTGGACACCGCGCGCAAGGTGATGCGGATGGCGGCCCCGCCTCCGCCGCCTCCCGCCGCCGGCGCCGCGCCGTCCGCGCGGCCGGGGCTGAACACCTCGCCGCTGCTGCGGGCGCCCACCATCCACCGATCCACCGCCGGCGCGCCTCCCTCGACCATCCACCGCGCGCCGGCGCCCGCGCCCCGGCCTCGCGCCGCCGCCGCCGGCCCGCCCCGCGCGGCGGACGACGTGATGGCGGAGGTCCGCAGCGAGATGGGGGGCGGCGCGCCGCTGCCGGCGTCCGTGCGCGGCTTCCTGGAGCCCCGCTTCCGCGCCGGCTTCGGCGCGGTGCTGGTGCACACGGGGGAAAAGGCGGCCTCGCTGGCGGCCCGGCTCTCCGCGCGGGCATTCACCTTCGGCAAGCACATCTTCTTCGGGGCGGGGGAGTACCGGCCCAGCGACCCGGCGGGGCTGGAGCTGATCGCGCACGAGCTTACGCACACCATCCAGCAGAAGGAGGTGGTGCAGCGGCAGGAGGCGGTCACGGTCAGCGAGCGGAGCGAGCCGCAGGTGCAGCGGCTGGGCTTCGACGACATCCTGGACTGGCTGGCGGACAAGGCCAACGCCATCCCCGGCTTCCGCATGTTCACCATCGTGCTGGGCGTAAACCCGGTGAACATGAGCCCCGTGGACCGCAGCGCGGCCAACATCCTGCGCGCGGTGGTGGAGTTCATCCCGGGCGGCAACCTGATCACCCGGGCGCTGGACACCTACGGGATCTTCGACAAGGTCGGCGGCTGGATCGAGGGGCAGATCCGCGGGCTGGGGATGGTGGGCTCGGCGTTCAAGAGCGCCATCACCCAGTTCATCCGCTCCCTGGGGATCCGCGACCTGTTCAGCCCCGGGAGCGTGTGGGACCGGGCGAAGCGCATCTTCACCGATCCCATCGACAGGCTGATCAGCTTCGCGAAGGGGTTCATCGGCGGCATCCTGGACTTCCTTCGCGAGGCGGTGCTGCGGCCGCTGGCCCGGCTGGCGGAGGGGACGCCCGCCTATCCGCTGCTGAAGGCGGTGCTGGGGAAGGACCCCATCACCGGCGACCCGGTGCCGCAGGACGCCGACGCGCTGATCGGCGGCTTCATGACGCTGATCGGGCAGCAGGAAGTCTACGAGAACATCAAGAAGGGGAACGCCGTCGCGCGGGCGCTCGCCTGGTTCAAGGGGGCGCTGAGCGGCGCCATCGCCTTCGTGAGCGCGGTGCCGGGGCTGATCGTCTCCACCCTGCGCTCCATCACGCTGCAGGACTTTCTCCCCATCACCAACCTGTTCGGCAAGGTGGGGCGGGCGTTCGGCGGGTTCGTGGGGTCGTTCCTCTCCTGGGGACTGGCCCAGGTGCTGTCGCTGCTGCAGATCATCTTCGAGGTGGTGGCGCCCAGCGTGATGCCGTACGTGCAGAAGGCGGCGGGGGCGTTCCGGCAGATCGTGCGCAATCCCATGGGCTTCATGGGGAACCTGATCCGGGCCGGCGTGCAGGGCTTCCGCCAGTTCGGCGCGAACTTCCTGGCCCACCTGCGCGCGTCGCTCATCGGCTGGCTCACGGGGACCATGGCGGGCGCCGCCATCTACATTCCGCAGGCGCTCAACCTTCGCGAAATCATCAAGTTCGTCCTGAGCGTGCTGGGGCTCACCTGGGCCAACATCCGCGCCAAGCTGGTGCGGGTGGTGGGCGAGACGGCGGTGGCGGCCATGGAAGCGGGCTTCGCCATCGTGCGCACGCTGGTTACGCAGGGGCCGGCGGCGGCGTGGGAGCAGATCCGCGAAGGGATCGGCAACCTGCAGGAGATGGTGATGGGGCAGGTGATGACCTTCGTGCGCAACCGGGTGGTGCAGGCGGCCATCACCACGCTGGCGTCCAGCCTGATCCCCGGGGCCGGCTTCATCCGCGCCATCATCGCCATCTACGACACCGTCACCTTCTTCGTGCAGCGGCTGCGGCAGATCGGGGCGGTGGTGGCGGCGTACATCGATTCCATCGCCGCCATCGCCGCGGGGAACATCGGCTCCGCGGCCAACCGGGTGGAGACGACGATGGCGGGGATGCTCACCCTGGTGGTGAGCTTCCTGGCCCAGATCGCCCGGCTGGGGAACGTGAGCCAGGCGGTGCTGAACATCATCAACCGCGTCCGCGCGCCCATCGACCGTGCGCTGGACCGGGTGGTGGCGTGGATCGTGGCGCAGGTGCGGCGTCTGGGGAGCATGCTGGGCGGCCGCGACGCCCGCTCGCCGGCGGAAAAGCAGCGCGACCTGGACCGGGCGGTGCGCGAGCTGCGGCCGCAGGTGCAGGGCCTTTTGCAGCGCGGCACTATGCGCCCGCTGCTCCTGGCGCGGCTGGCGATCTGGCGTCGCCAGTACCGGCTTACGACGCTGGGGATCGAAGGCGGCCGGATCCAGGCGACGATCAACCCCAGCGCCACCATGTACACGGTCGAGGAGGTGAACATCGGTACGATGCTGGAGCCGATCCTCGCCGCGGCCGAAGCGCAGTACCTGCAGGAGCGGACCGGACCCGGAACGCCGCTGGCGGCGAACATGGCCCGCGCGCGGGCCGACGTGGCGGCCGGCCGGCCCATCTCGGTCCCGCTCAGCCCCGACGAGCTCATCCAGATCCAGCGGGAGCTGGTCAGCCAGCAGCTTCAGCCCGCCCCCCTGGGCACCAACGTGCGGGGCAACCGGTCGACCGACCTTACCACCCGCGAGGTCCAGGGCACCCGCCTGCAGCTTCGCCCGCGGGGGAGCACCGTCCCGGGCCAGTTCCAGAGCGGCCAGGGCCTCTTCGTGCCCGATGCGGGGCAGTACAACCCGGGCGACGAATTCTACAACGAGCAGGACCCGTCAAAACCGGTCACCCGGCCGGTCGCCATCAACCGCCAGATGGGGATCGCGATCACCAACCCGCAGGCGACCACGGGCCTTCCCGCGCAGGTGCAGGGCAACGTCTTCCTGCGCGACGTCGTGGAGCCGGGGCGCATTCCCACGGTGATGGCCGCCAACCGCGTGGGGCGGGCGCTGGTGGGAGCCAGCCTGGCGTCGGAGCAGGAGATCACCACGGGCCGCATGGCCGGTGCGGCGACGCACGACTCCGCCGCCGCCGGCATGCGCGACTTCCAGGGAAGCGCGCCGGTCGATGCGCGCGGGCGCCCGATCTCCGCCGCGAGGCTCGATCGGGCGACCGCGGTGCGGCGGGGCAGCCTTGCGGTGGTGTTCCTGCGCCTTCGGGACGCGCTGCAGCAGGGCGGGCGGGGGATGCTGAAGGAAGCCGGGGGGGCGCCGCTCGCCCGCCTGGCGACGGCGTTCCGGAACTGGCTGGCCGCCGCCCGGCCGCCGCAGGGACAGGTCCTGTCCGAACCCGAGGTACAGCGGCTCGCCGGCGATCTCCGGCGGCGGCTGGTGGAGTTTCTGCACGCCCAGACCCAGCAGGGAGGACAGTAGCCGATGCGAACGATGGTGATCCGCTGGGACGGCGAGAGCCAGGTGCTGGTCCGCAAGGTCGGACGGGCGGCGATCCGGACCGGCCGGAGAACCGACGCCACCGCGATGTACGAGGGAAGCTCGCAGCCTTCCGACGAGACGACCGTGCACCGCTGGACGGTGGGCGGCGGCTGGGTCGCCGAGGCCCGGCTGGTGTTCGACCGGCAGGCCCGCTGCACGTACCTCACGCTGCAGTCGCCCCGGCCCGAGGTGGAGGCACAGGTCTTCGCGTGGTTCTCCGAACGCCTGCAGGCCGTTCCGCTCGCCGAGCTGCTGGACGACGCCGCGCGCAACGGGGATCATGACGACCAGGCGTACGTACGGCTTGCGCTGGGCGCGGGAAGCGAGCCTTCGGAAGAGGTGAGGCGCTTGCTCGCCGGGTCGCTGCGCGCGCCGGAGCCCACCCGGCGGCGCGGCGCCGCCCTGGCCGTCGGCCTGCTCCAGTGGCCGCGGCTCCTCCACGACGTCGCGTCGGCGCTTGAGACGGAGACGGACGAAGGGACACGGGCGGTCCTCACGGTCGCCTACCGCCAGATGAACGCGTAGCCGCGTGACCCGTTCGACTCCCGAGGAGCGCGCGACACGGATCCCGGGTGTGGCATCCCGTCCCGATACGCCTGACCCGATGCGGATATGACGACCTTCGCACCGCCTGAGCCCCGGCATGCTCCCTCCGGGCAGCGCCTTTCCGCGTTCAAGGATCGCCATTCCGGCGAGACGATCATCGTCTGCGGCTGCGGCGCGTCGCTGAACGCGCTGCCGGACCCCGGGCGCCACGTCACCATCGGGGTGAACGACGTGGGGCGGCTGTTCGATCCCACCTACCTGGTCGTGGTGAATCCGCGGAACCAGTTCAAGGCGGACCGCTTTCGCTTCGTGGAGCAGTCCGGGGCGCGGGCGCTGTTCACCCAGCTGGACCTGGGGCGCGTGCGGCCGCCCGTCGTCCGCTTCAAGCTGGGGAAGTACGGAGGCACGGACCCGGCCGGCGCGGACGCGCTGCACTACACGCAGAACTCGCCGTACGTGGCCGTCTGCCTGGCGGCGCACATGGGCGCAGCGCGCATCGGGCTGATCGGCGTGGACCTGACGGACCACCACTTCTTTGCCGCCACGGGCCGCCACTCGCTGGCCGGCCGCCTGCGCGAGATCGACGCGCAGTACGGAAAGCTGGCCGCGGCGCTCGCCGGGCGGGGGATCGAGCTGGTGAACCTGAGCCCCGTCAGCCTGCTCACCTCCCTGCGGCGCGCCCGCGTGCAGGCGGACGGCGGCTGGACGATGGATGCCCCGCCGCCCCCGATCGTCTCCGCGGCGCGCGGCTCCACACCGAAACGAGAAGGGGGTGCGATGAAGGTGGTGATCGAAAAGCGCGGCGCGGGGGTCATCGGCGACCTGATGGACACGCTGGCCGCCACCGCCGCCGCGCTGGGGCGCGAGGTCGTCCGCGCCGCCCCGGGAGCCTCGGGCGATCCGAACGCGATCTACGTGGTGTGGAACGGCCGGACGCACCGCGGCGGCGCTCCCACGCTGTACTGCGAGCACGGCTGGCTGCCGCGCGCGGACTACCAGATCAGCCCCGCGGGGATCAACGCCGGATCCCACCTGGCGCCCTTCCGCTGGGACGGCACCCCGCTCACGGCGGCGGAGGACGCGGCGCTGGACGCGCACCTGGAGGCCATCAAGGGCGCGTCGTTCACCGGGTACTACCAGTACATGCAGGCCGGCGCCGCCCAGGTGGACGACCTGCCGCCGGACTTTCTGCTGGTGCCGCTGCAGATCGAGAGCGACACCAACATCGTGCGCCACGCCCCCCAGCCGCTGCGCACCATGCAGGGGCTGGTGGACTGGGTGGCGAAGGTGAACCCGCCCTGGCCCGTCATCTTCAAGCAGCACCCCGCGGACGAGCGCCACGGCGGCCGCCACCTGCACCTGCGCATGCGCCGCCCGCAGGACCTGCTGTGGCCGCACGCGCGGGGGAACGTCCACGCCATGCTCAAGAGCGGCGCCTGCCGTGGCATCCTGACCATCAACAGCAACGTGGCCCACGACGGGCTGCTGTGGGACGTTCCCGCCATCGTGCTGGGGCGCAACGTGTGGCCCTCCACCGGCCCGCGCCTTC
>DASTVC010000529.1:0-4487 GCA_035759295.1 Longimicrobium sp.
CCTGGTGCCGGCGCCGGGGAGCGAGCCCCCGGCGCCGCGGTCCGGCTCAGTCGCCGCGCACCCCGCCCGCCTTGACCTCCAGCTGGTAGGGCTGGAACTCGCACCCCGGCCGCACCGGGACGTACAGCACCTCCGGCGTGCTCATGGCGCCCGCCTCGGTGAACACCGTGACGCCCATGTAGTCCGCCGAGCGCGTCACCTCGTTCACCCCCAGCACCCGCGGCAGGCCGTAGCGCACGTACCGGCGCCCGCCCACCGTGATGGGCTCGTTGTTGATGTACCAGGTGGCACCCGCGGCGTAGCCCGCCCCCGCCATCATCGGCTGGCCGTTCACCGTGGTGTCGCCCGTCTGTGTGTTGTACATCGCCGTCACCTCGCGCAGCATCCCGCTCTCCACCACGCACACGCGGATCTCGCGCATGGGGTTGGGCGGCGGCGGCGGCGCGATCACCGGCGGCGGCGGAACCACCACGGGCGGCGGCGGCGGCTCTACCGGCGGCGGGGGCGGGATCAGGTTGCCGAACATGGCCTTGAGCCCCAGCACCAGCCGCGGCGTGACCACCGTGGCGTCGTCCGCGACGCGGACGGCGGTGTTGGTGGGGGCGCGGATGGGCCCCAGCCAGAAGTCGCTCACGTGCACGGGCGAGTCGTAGACGTGCACCGCCGCCTCGCCGAACAGCGCCAGCGGGCCCAGCGGGATCAGGTCGATCCCCGCGCCCGCCGTGCCCTGCCCCACCGTGGCCTGCTCGGGCTCGTACGAAAGGCAGGCGCCCAGACCGGCCAGGTACGGCTGGCACAGCGCCCGGTCCTCGCCCGCCAGGTCCACCGTAAGCCCGCCGCCGCCGGCGAACAGGTAGACGGAGGAGAGCCAGCGCGACACGTCGGCCGTGGCGAACGGCCGCAGCGCCAGGTTCACGTCGTAGATCCAGGTGTTCATCTCGTAGGCGGCCCGCTCGCCCGTCTCGAACATCCCTTCGGCGTTGGGAAAGCGCATGGGCGCATAAGCACCGTGCACCCGCAGCCCCAGCGCGGGGGTCACCCACAGGTGGGCGATGGCCCCGAAGGCGGGCGCATAGCCGGGGGAGTAGCCCTCCGCGTCGTCGTTCTCCGTGGGCGCCGACGTCTGGTTCAGGATCACGGTGCGGCTCTCGAACCAGTTGCTGCTCACCGTGCCTCCGGCGTACACGCCCAGGTCGAAGCGGCTGGCGCGCCTTCCCATCTCCTGTGCCCGGCCCTGTGTCGCCACCATCACCGCGCCGCACGCGGCGATGGGGACCAGGCGTTGTAGCATCCTTCTCATCTGCTCTCTTTCCTACCGGGTGGGATGGATCGGACTCGCGCTCGCGAGCCGGGTGAAGCGTCCGGACGCCTTCAAGGGCGCCGTTGTCCAATTATCGCAAGATCTTTGTTCAAATTATGTACAATCTCACCTGCACACCAATCCGGTCGCGTGCGGCGGAATGGATCTCCGCCTGGCGCACCTGTGCAGCTTTGTCCCGCCGGTAAACGCGGAACGCCCGCTCCGGTTCAGGGCCGGGCGGGCGATGCATACAACGAGCCACACTGCTACCGTATCAGTTGCAGATCACTCCGATATCTGATACAATGTTTGTCGAAGGCAAGAGCCAAGCCTGCACAACCCTTTCGCGGGGACACCGTCGGCTGGATTACTCTTGCTGTAACCTTGTACAAACCCGGTATGTGTCTTGCCTGAGCCGCGCCGCTGCTCCGCCGCGGGCAGGGTGGTGGCAAGTGGGGCAGGCGCCCTCTACACGGCGCGAGATCCTCCTGAGGAGGCTGGATATGGGGTACACTGGACGATGCACCATGGCCGCCCTGTGCGGCGCGGCGGCGCTTTCCGCCTGTGGCGGGATGGGTGGGGGTGGAATGCAGGGCGCATCGGCCGGCGGCCGGACGCCGCAGGGCGCGATGCCCGACGCCGGGGCCGCCGCCACGCTGGCCCGTTCCGACGCCGACATGCGCGCGGTGCTGCAGCAGCACATGGCGCTGGGACCCCAACCCATCGAGACGCTCACGTCGCGGGAAGCGCGCGTGCAGCCGACGCCCGCGGACGCGGTAAAGGCCCTGCTCGAGCAGATGGGACGGAGCACGGCCCCGGAACCGGTGGGGAACGTGCAGGACCGCACCATCCCCGGCCCCGGCGGCGTCATTCCGGTGCGGGTGTACACGCCCGCGGGGACCGGTCCCTTTCCCGTGGTCGTCTACTCGCACGGCGGCGGATGGGTGATCGGCACCATCGACGTCTACGACTCGTCCGCGCGCGCGCTCGCCAACGCCGCCGGCGCCGTCATCGTCTCCATCGAATACCGCAAGGGCCCCGAGAACCCGTTCCCCGCCGCGCACGACGACGCGTTCGCCGCCTACCAGTGGGTGCTGCAGAACGCCGCCTCCCTTGGCGGCGACCCCATGCGCGTGGCGGTGGCGGGGGAGAGCGCCGGCGGCGGGCTGGCCATGGCCACCGCGCTCACCGCGCGCGACCGCGGGGTGCGGATGCCGGTGCACGTGCTGGCCGTGTACCCCATCGCCGACGGCGACACCGAGTCTGCGTCGTACACGGAGAACGCGATGGCCAGGCCGCTGAACCGCCCCATGATGCAGTGGTTCTTCCGGCACTACCTGCGCACGCCCCAGGACGCGCGCGACCCGCGCATCTCGCTGGTGCGCGCGGACCTCAGCCGCATGCCGCCCACCACCATCATCCTGGCCGAGATCGATCCGCTGCGCTCCGACGGCGAGGAGCTGGCGGCCCGCCTGCGCGCGGCCGGCGTGCCGGTGCAGACGCACCTGCACCGCGGCGTAACGCACGAGTTCTTCGGGATGGGCGCGGTGGTGGCCGATGCGCGTACGGCCGTGCAGCAGGCCGCGGCCGGGCTTCGCCAGGGCTTCGGGAGCTAACGGCTGGTTCCGGATTCAGGTACAAAAGGGTTCATCGCGGATCTGGTAGGAAAGTGCGCGTCACCCTCTGTGGCGCGATGACCCGCGATGCAGTGGAGTGGGGTCAGGGCACGGCGGCAGGCGGGGGTTGATCCACACGTGTGTGGACGCGTCGGGAACGGCAGAGGGACGGACGCACGGCAGGGGGCCATCCGCGTTTTCTGGGAGATACCTATCCCGCCATCCTCGCCCCCGACCCCTGCTCCGGCGTCCCCGCAAGCGCGCCGGAGCCGCCCTTCACGAACACCTGATGCGCGATCTTGCGAAGCCCGGGCCCGCGAGAAGGCCAGAGGCGTTCCCGCAGGGGTTCGCGCGAGTGAACGGGTTCGCGGGATCGCGCATCAGGTGAAGCCGGAATGATGGGTCGCGGGGCGCTGCGGCGGGAAAGGGGTTGCCAGAAAAAATGCGGATGGCCCCCTGCCGGGCTTCGGTCCGCCTGCCGTTCCCGACATCCCCAGAAAAGCCCGGTGCGCCCCGCGACTGCCGACGTGCCGGACACGGTGTCACGGATGGTGAGCCCGCCACCGGTTCCCGCGATGCGCGCGACGAAATCCGCAATGAACCGTAAAAGCGGACTCATACCATCTCATACCGGGTTACCGAGCATCGTTCCGGTTGGGGTTCAGACATTCTGCCCCCACGTGTCATCCTGAGCGAGGCGCCTGCTCGACACCCGCGGAATCGCGTACCAGCCCGTGCGCCGACCGAAGGATCTCTGTCCGGAGCGCGATGGAGTCTGCCCTTCGCGACGGTGGCCGATTTTCCAGAACTATCCTACGAAACGCGGTATCACGGATTTCCTTGTGGAGTAAAGGAAACGAGGTCACGCGGAGGAGCGGAGGCAACAGGGAGGCCTGGAGGGCGCGATGAAGCGCCTCCACGCCTCCCTGTTTTCTTCCGCGTTCTGCGCGCGACCTCTTTTTCGTGGTTCCTCTGGTTGCACAAGGAACCGGGGGAAATGGGATCGCACCGAGCATCATGCCGGATGCGGGAAAAGAGTTCGCCTCACCCGGAGGGAACGGAGGACGATGATGCCATCTCTGTTCCCTCGGGGTGAGCACCCGTGCTTTTCCCGGATTCGATCTCAGGCGTATCGCTCGCGCATGTGCTGCACGACGCGTTCGGAGAGGGGGCGCGTCATTCCCGCGACCGTGGCGATGTCGGCGGGCTCGGCGTGGCGCATGCTCCACATCGTCTGGAAACGCTCCGTAAGCGCGTGGACGCGCTTGGGACCCAGGCCCTCGATGGCCTCCAGCGCCACCGCCAGCCGCTCGCGCTCCAGACGAATGCCGATGGTCTGGTGGTCGCTCACGTCGTGGCCCTTCTCGGAGAGGTGGGCCAAGAACGCCATCCAGTCCTCGTGGTTCCACCCGGACGGCCGCGCGATGGCGAAGGCGCGCAGGTCCGCCTGCAACTGGTCCACTTCCTTCTCCCGCCTCCGCCGCGCCGCCGTCTCCGCGTAGGTCTCGCGCTTCTTCTTCCCGCCGCGCGTCTTTGGAGCCGCCGGGGGCACGGCGGAGACGCCCGCCCCC
>DASTVC010000530.1:0-3101 GCA_035759295.1 Longimicrobium sp.
CCGCCCAGCATAAAGATTCTTCAGTCGGCGCCAGGCTTTGCAGCGAGAAGAGAACCTCGCGCGGCGCCTCCTTCAGAATGACAGTTGGGCTGGACAAGGTTTTACCCAGTCCAGGGAAACACCTGTCATTCTGAGGGAGCGCCCACCGTGGAGCCGCGGTGTCGCACCGAACCGTGCAGCGCGACCGAAGAATCTCCATCCCCTCGCGCTGAACCCCGTACCGGGCAACGCCCGAGAACCCCTCCCAGCGGAAAGACTCTGCCGCCCAGCATAAAGATTCTTCAGTCGGCGCCAGGCTTTGCAGCGAGAAGAGAACCTCGCGCGGCGCCTCCTTCAGAATGACAGTTGGGCTTGACAGGTTTTACCCCAGTCCAGGGAAACACCTGTTATTCTGAGAGAGCGCCCACCCTGGAGCCCGGGGCGTCGCGCCAAACCGTCCAGCGCGACCGAAGAATCTCCGTCCTCTCGCGCTCCTTCCGGCGGAAAGACTCTGCCGCCCAGCATAGAGATTCTTCAGTCGGCGCCCGGCCTCGCAGCGACACGGAGGGCCTCGCGCGGCGCCTCCTTCAGAATGACAGTTGGGCCGGGTTCGGAATCAATATCAAACCCTGTTCGGATCCGGATCAGGCCAGGGGATCGGCGGGGCGGGCGTAGATGCCGGGGTGGGTGCGCTCCATCGCGCGGTCGGGCTGCGTTAGCGGCGTAAAGCCGAACCGGGCGTAGAGTCCGTGCGCGTCCTGCGTCATCAGCATCCAGCGCCGCAGGCCCTGCAGATCGGGGTGCGCGTCGAAGGCCTCCATCATCCACCTGCCCAGGCCGCGCCCGCGGTACGGCTCCAGCACGTACACATCGGCCAGGTACGCATACGTGGCGCGGTCGGTGATGGCCCGGCCGAACGCCACCTGCGCCACGCCGTCGAACACGCCCACGCACAGCGAGTGCTCGATCGAACGCGCCACGACGTCCCGCGGAACGCCGCGCGCCCAGTACGACTCGACGGACAGGTAGGCGTGGATGGCGTCCACGTCCATCTCCTCGGCGAGCGTGGAAAGGCGCAGGGTGCCGCGAACGTCGCTCATGGGATGCGCGTCAGGAAAGGTCGTACTTTCGCGAGAACACGCGGGCGAAGCTGAAGCCCGCCACCTGCCAGAACCACACGCTGGTCACCAGGAACCCGATCCCCAGCCCCAGCAGGCCCACGAACGAGAGCGCCAGCGCGCAGAGGGCGATCCCCCACGCGTGCCAGTACGCGCGGCCACCCTGCACCGCGCGGGACAGGGCGCGCACGGGATCGTAGATCTCCGCGGCGTCGAAGGCGCGGCAGTAGTGCGTCATGTAGCCGGGGATGGCCAGCGTGGCCAGCAGCAGGAGGACGGCGCCGATCGCCATCATCCACACGGAATCCATCCGCCAGCCGAGGTACGCCAGCGCGCCGCCGGGAAGGTAGTAGTACACCATCCCCCCGAACGTCACCAGACCGTGCCGCAGCAGCTGCCAGGGTTCGCGCCACGAGGGCCAGGCAGGCTCGCCGCGCATCATCCGGTGCACCATGACCACGCGGTGCCCCATGTTCAGCAGCCAGCCGACGAAGGGGACCAGGACGAGCGCGGCGCCGATCAGCACCTCGCGCCGCGCCTGGCCGTTCTGCAGCGGAAAGGCGAAGCTGGTGCGCAGCGAAAGGGGGGTGCGAAGGTCGATCAAGGGGGCGGCCGGAGGAAAAGCGAGCGGAACTGACACGCGGGTGTTACATTGCATACACGACTGCAGGTTCCCCACAGCCCCCGGGAGGTTCCATGGGCGGCAACAAGATCGTGTACAAGGAGGCGTTCGACCAGGCCAGGAGCGGCAAGGCGCGTTCGCTGTGGCAGCGGATTCTCTTCCCCTTCCAGGACCACTACACGCAGGCCTCGCGCACGCAGGGCGAGCACGACGGCGCCGCGGCGCGCGACCACGCGGCCGCCATGGCCGGCAGCGCCCCCACCGGCGCGGCGCAGATCTGACCCGCGGGCCCCGGCACCTTGCCGGGGCTTTGTGTTTTCCGCCCGCGCGGCGAAAAGCCCCTGCCCTTTACCCGGGCAGGGGCCGTTCGCGGGTCGGCCTCACATTGGACGATCGCGATCACCCGCCACCGCGAACGGTGGCGTGGCGGATCACCTCCAGCGCCTCGCCGGGATCGCAGGCGTAGATGCCTGCGCCCCACACGCCGTTCGCCTCCACGCACGCCCATCCCCGCCCCGCGATCACCCCCACGTCCACCCCGATGGCGCGCGGCAGCTCCACGCGCGGGTCCGCCAGCAGCCGCGAGACGAAGTCCGTGAGCGCGGCGTCCTCATCCACCGTGCTGGCGTACTCTTCGTCGTCCTGCAGCTGGCCGTGGCGCGCGTACAGGGAAAAGGTGCGCAGCTCGCGGTCCAGGACAAAGCAGCGAAACTCGCTCTCCCAGGCCACCACTTCCGACACCAGGACGGGCATGTCGTCCGGCAGCCCGTCCGGCAGTTCGGCGCCGGTGTAGACGCGCGCGGCGAAGCTCTTATCCGCCGGCGGCTTTACGAACATGGGGATGGATGACGCCCGCGCCTCCCCCAGCGTGGTGAGACGGATGTCGCGCAGGCGGTACTCGGCGGGGAGGCGCACCAGCCAGTCGTCCGGCGGCTCCCGCAGCTGCACGCCCAGCTCCTCGGCCAGCATGGGCCCGAAGAGCGCCTCCACGTACAGCACCGGCTCGGCCACTTCCCGCAGCTGCGCGGGGATGCGCCACGTCTGCAGCCGCTCGACGTGCCAGCCGCGCCGCAGCGCCGCGCGCCACAGGAGCTGCGAGTCGCCCGTGTGGCGCGGGGTAAGGATCAGCGTGGGAGAAGGGGATTCCATGGCGGAATGCTGCCGCGCCGCGCGATCCGCCGCAAGGTGCCGGACCCGCGGGGTCGGCGTGGGATTCATACCGATTTCCCGAGTTTCTTGTGCACTGGATGGGAAGTCGCGGGTCCACGGATCGACGACGCGCTACGAGCAGCCCGAAGGTAGATTTCTCAGTCGGCGCCAGACTGTGGCTTGAACGAACGGCTCCACGCGGCGCCTCCTTCGAAATGACAGATCGCGGCGCG
>DASTVC010000531.1:0-9611 GCA_035759295.1 Longimicrobium sp.
CAGGGGGTCGCCGGTTCAAATCCGGCCGTCCCGACTATCGTAAAAGAAGGCCCTGCAACGGTTTCGTTGCAGGGCCTTCTTGCTGTTACACCGCGTTTTGGGTTTACGGTGTAAGTGGTGGTATAAGTAAACCGTCTCGGGACGCGTCGGGGAAAACCCCCTGTAATCGAGTCGGGTGCAGCCGGGGGCACCCAGCGCCCCAATCCAGCTTTCCACGACGGAGACGCCTCGTCCGGCACGGACGGCCACCCGACCATCGGTCAAGGCCGTCGCGCTGACCTCGCAGGCTCCGAGGCGTCCCACGCGCTCGAATTGAGGCAAGGTCGATCTCGGCCACGCACCGTGGGGCAAGCCCCGTCGGGAAAGGGGTTTTCCTGATACCTTTGAGGGTGGCGGCAGCACGCTCCATTCAGGCCTTGCGAGTTACATAAGCCGAGAATACTTGCGCGTTCAGCCCCGCCTCCAATATCGTTGGCGGGCGATGGGGCACCAGAGGAAAACCAGACGTTTTCTTCGGGCAGCAAAGCCTCGGCCTCAGCGTTGTGCACTCACAGCCTGGTCTGCCCGTCCGCCGCCTCAGTTGTGTCATCCCGGGCCTGAAGTGGACGTTCTTTCTTTGTCACCGTGCGTGTGACGGTGAGATCGCCGGCGTGAGCTTCGCGCTTTCTACACGGCTCGATTCACTCGACGCATTGTACGGATCCGGAATCGCGGAGCGCGCGTGTCCAACCTCGATCATCCCGAACGCCCGAGCATGGCCGCCATGCTGGGCGGCTACCGGGCTCCGCACGCGCTCTACGACCAGGCGAGGGCCCGGGACGGAGTCGCGTTCGATCCGCTCGGCAACTGCTGGCTCGTCACCGACCACCGGGCCGTCCGGAGCATCCTCGAGGACCGGCGGTTCACCTCCGACCTGCGCTTCGCGAGCGCGGGGCGGGCACGGCCGGCCCGGCGGTCGTTCATCCAGGACGTGGTCGAGAAACAGATCGTCTTTTCGGACGGGGCGGATCAGCAGAGTGCCCAGCGGGTGATCCTGCAGGCGTCGTCCCGCAAGATGCAGGAGCTGTCCGGCTGGATCCGGGAGCTCGCGGCCGAGCTGCTCCAGCCGCTGCGCCCCCGGGGCGAGTTCGACCTGGTGACCGACTTCGCCCTGCCGTACGCGCTGCGAACGGTCTGCCGGGTGTTCAGCATTCCGGCGGACGACGCCCGGGTGGCCGAGCTGGCGCGCTGGTCCGACACCATGGCGGACCTCACCAGCGGCTACCTGAACATCCGGATGCAGGAGATTACGCTGTTCGGCGACTACTTCCGCGAGCTGGTCGCCGCGCGCAGAGCCTCGCCGTCCGACGACCTGGTCAGCTCGTTCCTGAAGGCGGGAACCTTCGAGCAGGACGAGGATCTCGTGATCAACTGCATGGCGGCCTTCGCGGCCGGCAGGGTGACCACGCAGAAGCTGATCGCGGACGGCGTTCCGATGCTGTTTCCGGAGTGGGCCGCCTGGCGGGAGATGGTGGCGGCGAACCCCGGCACGAGTCGGCGGCTCACCGAGGAGCTGCTGCGGCTGGTGACGCCCACCCGCTATCTGGGGCGCCACGCCACCGAAGACGTGGATCTCTCGGGCGAGTGGGGTCCCGGCCACCTGATCCGGACGGGGCAGAGGGTGGTCCTTTTCCTGGAGGCCGCCAACCGCGATCCCGCCCGCTTCCCCGACCCCCATGAGCTCGCGTGGGAGCGGCAGCCCAACCCGCACCTGGCATTCGGCCACGGCTCGCATCGCTGCCCCGGGGCGAGCATCGCGCGCGCGGAGATCCAGACCGCCCTGGAGACGCTGCTCGCGACCTTCGAGACGCTCGGGCCGGATCCGTCCGCACCGCCGGTCTGGGATCCGAACCCCAACCTTGGCGGCTACCGTTCGTACCCGTGCCTGTGTAGCTGAAGGCAGGCCCTTCCCGGGCACCTGTCCGATCCCCCAATGCGACGCTCGAGGCCTCGCTGCGGGGACCTCCCGGCTACGCCGCTCACCGAAACGGTTTACGTCTCGATTTTCCACACGTTGCGCGCCGGGGGAGCAAAGCGGCGCTCCGTACCGCGGGTTGCGTTTTTCGGCGAATAACGATTAGCTTTTTCCTGGACGGACCGGCGACGCTCACCCTGCCGTGTCCGAATGTTACGCGCCAGCGCGCGGAGGGTTTGCGGCGGAGGCGGACGACGCCTTCTGCATCGAGAACGGAACGGCCGGCGGCCCCGAGCCCGAAGCCGGGTCGCACCCACGCACGCTCCGGAGCGCTTCCGCACGCAGCCTGAGCGGGGGCGTGCCGAACCGCGGTCCCCCGCCGCTGTCGTCCCGAGAAGGTGCTGCCAGACTCCCCCGCGGCCATCCCGAGGGCGCGGTGCACGGAACCTTCTGCCGCATCAGAGCTTGCGCGCCGAAGGAGCCAGGGTCGGATGCCGCACGGCCGCTGCCGGAAAACGCCTGACCTGACCCGAGCCATGCAGCAAGCACTCCGCATCGGCACCCGCACCGCCCCCGCCGCGCCGGCCCTGGCCGCCGCGCGCGTTCCGCCGCCCGCCAGCGAGTTTCGCGTGGGGCACGGCAGGATCCACGCGCACCACGGCGAGATCGTGCAGGGGATGTTCTACTCCAGCGACGGGTCGGTGGAGCACGGGCTGGTCACCCTTCCGTGCACCCTGTTCCGCACCGCCGTCCGCTTCCGTCCCCTGCGCTCGGGGCCGCTCACGGTAGAGCCCGGCGACCGCTCGCGAGCCAGGGCCGCCGCCCGGCTCACACTGGACGCGCTGGGGCGCACCGGGTGGGGCGGGGCCATCCGGATCGAGAGCAGCGTCCCCGTCCAGTGGGGGTGCGGCTCGTCGACCACCGACGTGCTGGCCACCATCCGCGCGGTCGCCGATGCCTTTGGCGCGGTGCTGGAGCCGGCGTGGATCGCGGGGCTGGCCGTGGCCGCCGAGACCGCGTCGGACTCGCTGATGTTCGGCCCCGGCCGCGCGGTGCTCTTCGCGCAGCGCCGCGGCCGTGTGCTGCTGGACCTGGGCGGGCCCCTTCCCGCGGTGCGGGTGCTGGGGTTCAACACCGAGGGCGAGCACGGGGTGGCGACGCTCACCCTTCCGCCCGTCCCCTACTCCGCGTGGGAGATCGAGGCCTACCGCGCGGTGCTGGGGCTGCTGCGCCGGGCGGTGGAGCGGCAGGACCCCGGGCTGCTGGGCCGCGTGGCCACCGCCAGCACCCTGATCATGCAGCGCCACCGCCCCAAGCGGCACATGCCCGAGCTTCTCCGCCTTGCGCGGGAGGCGGGCGCGCTGGGGGTGCAGGTGGCGCACAGCGGCACCGTGGCCGGCTTTCTGTTCGAGCCCGGGGCCGGGGCCGCCGACCGGATTGAATGCGCGCGGGCCGGTCTGCGCCGGCTGGGTCTGCCCGCGAGCTGGGAGTTCTCCACCGAGCCCGCCTCGCTCCCGGAAGCTGCCACCTGAACGGTCCCGAGATCAGGTTCATCGCGGATCTGGCTGCAACCTGCGGGTAACACCCTGCAAGGGTGGGATCACCCACGCTGCAGTGGAAGGGTGTCCGGGCACGTCGACAGGCGGGGGGTGCTCCGCGCGTGTGTGGATACGTCGGGAACGGCAGAGGGAGGGAAGCGCGGCAGGGGGCCATCCGCATTTTTCGGGAGATACCTATCCCGCCATCCTCGTGCCCAGCCCGGCGCCGACCGCCTGCCGCAAGCGAACCGGAGCCAGGCCTCCACGAACACCCGATGCGCGATCTGGCGAAGCCTGGGCCCTCGAGAAGGCCTGGGGGCGTTGCCGCAAAGGTTCGCGCGAGGGGGCGGTTGGCGGGATCGCGCATCGGGTGAAGCCGGAATGGTCGGTTGCGGGGCGCTGCGGCGGGAAAGGGGTTCCAGAAAAAAACGCGGATGGCCCCGTGCCGCGCTTCCATCCGTCCGCCGTTCCCGAAGGCCCCAGGAAAGCCCGGTACGACCCACAAAGGCCGACGTACAGGACACGGGTCGCGCACGGTGAATCCGCCATCGCGTTCCGCCCCGCGTGGCGTGCGACAGAATCCGCGATGAACCCGAAATCAACGCCGGCTTCGTGGACGCCATCGCGCTCCCCGCCGGGTCCAGCTGCGCCCCGACCTGATCGGACTGGCCTCCGGGGTACTGGCCGGCGGGCCCTGGCCGGACGACGCGCCGGCGGAGCCGATGGCGGCGCGACGGAGCCGGTCCCGACGGGATGAGGCGGATGGCGGCCGTCAATTCACTTGTTCACTGAGACGGGCAGGAGTACGCTGTGGATCACCAGCAGACAGGCGCGCCGCGCGCGGCGAGCGGCACCGCGCACGGGGTCGCCGTGATGCGGGCGGCACACCTCGTCGTCGACGGCAAGCCCCCCGTGTTGAACGACACGGTCGCCGCGCGGCTGCTCGGCGGTGGCATCGAGGCGCAGATCCGCGCGCACGCCGGCGAGCTGCAGACGCCGGCCGCGCTCGGCCTGCGCTCGCACGTGGTCCTGCGGAGCCGGTTCGCCGAGGATACGCTCATGGACGCCGTCGCGGACGGTGCTGAGCAGTACGTGCTTCTGGGCGCGGGGCTCGACACCTTTGCGTACCGCCAGCCGGCATGGGCGCACGGCCTGGCGGTCATCGAGGTCGATCACCCGGGCACCCAGGCGGCAAAGCGCGGGGCGCTTGCCGCGGCGGGAATCGAGATCCCGCCAAACGTGCGCTACGCCGACATCGACTTCGAGCGAGAGACGCTCGCCCACGGCCTCGCGCGCTGCGGCGTGCGGACGACGAAGCGGACGTTCTTCTCCTGGCTCGGCGTCACGATGTACCTCACCCGCGAGGCGATCGAGGCCACGCTGCGCACCGTGCTGTCGTTTCCGAAGGGGAGCGGGATCGTGCTTACGTACGCACACACGGACGCGGCGGCATCGAGGCTCGCCGGGGGTTCCGCGTCGGCCGGCGAGCCGTGGCTCAGCTACTTCACGCCCGATGAGCTCGGAGCAATGCTGCAGTCGCTCGGCTTCTCCGACATCCGCTTCCTTTCGCGCGAGGAGGCCGAGCGGCGATACTACGCGAACCGTACCGACGGGTTCGCGGCGCCACCCCGCGTGTCGATCGGCAGCGCGAGAGTGTGACCCCGCGGACGTAGACCGGCGCTGGCCCTGCCTGGCGTGCAGTGCCGCGCGAAACCGCAGAAGCAGTTCCTCCGTTCCTCCGCGTCCGCGCGTGAAAACCCGTGTTTTTCAAAGTCCTCCCTTCCACCGCCTCCTCGGAGGCGGCTCGACCAGGCGGCGAGCCCGGGGGTGGGATTGCGGCGACCCGTTGGCCACGCGTCCGGTGACCAGCGCGCACCGCCACGCCGTTCCCGGCGATGAGGCCGGCCAGCGCAGCTCGCGGCTGAGCTTGCCTGCCGGGAAGCGGTAGTCGTCCTCCATCTCCCCCCGGCCGAACGCGGCTTCCGCCTCGGCCAGGCAGCCGGTGGGCAGCACCTCGTCCACCCGCGTGCGAAGCCGGGGGAGCGGCACGGACGAGATCCCGGCAGTGACATTCACGGATTGCGGGATGGCGTTCGGTGCGGATGCCTCTGCGCGCCTTGCGCCTCCCCGGCGGCGAGTGGCGATTACGATCGATTGCGCAAACCTCTGCGCGCGGTAGCTCGACGCGCGCGCTTCTCCATCGCCTCCGGCGCAGCCCCCCGCCCGTGATCGCATCCGCCCCGCCGATGATCCCCCCCGACGCCCGGGCCGCACACCGCCGGCTTTCCTCCGCCGCCGAGCGCTTTCTGGAGCACCTGCTGGATCACCCCGACCAGGCGGCGCAGCTGGAAGGGTTCGAAAAGGGGCTGCCCGACTGGATGACCAGGTACGACATCACCTGGCCCACGCTGGTCGACGCGCGGCGGGTGGCCGAGATGGAGCGGGCAACGGTGGGCGTGTGCAAGCTCATCAAGGCCATCCCCGCCGTGGTTTTCGGCGGAGACCTGAGGGGCATGGCCGCGTTCTACGGCTACGATCCCATCATGCTGGCGGCCGCGTTTCTGGTGCGCGGGTACATGAACAGCGCCGTGGCCCGCTGCGACTTCATCGACACGCCCGGCGGGCTGAAGTGCCTCGAGGTGAACATGGCCGCCAACCTGGGCGGCTGGCATCACGGGTTCTGGCGCGAGCGCTACCTGCGGCACCCCGTGCTCATGGACTTCTGCCGGCACGAAGGCATCAGCCCGGGCGGCCATGACGTGCTGGCCACCTTCTGCGAGCACATGGTCGACGACGCCCTGGACAGCGGCGTGACCAAGGAAGGCGGCGAGCTGAACCTGGTGGTCGCCCTGGACAGGCCGCCCACCGCGGATGCGCGGCGCCACGCCGCCGAAGTGTACGCCGAGCTCCTGCGCCGCACCGGCCGCGGCGTGACCGGCCAGCTGTGGCTGTCCACCACGCCGGCGGAGGAGCTGACGTTCCGGGGGCTGGACGTGTACATGGGCGAGCGGCGCGTACACGTCTTTTACTCGTACGACACGAAACCCTGCCCCACACAGGTTTTTCGGGCGCAGCTGACGGGCGGGATACGCATCTACAACGGCGTGTTTACGCGACTGTGGGTCGACAAGCGCAACCTCGCCCTGATTTCGGAGAACGAGGGGCTGGAGGCGTGGACGGAGGAGGACCGCCAGCTGATCCACGACCACATCCCCTGGACGCGCCTGGTCTCCCCCCGCACCACCACCTGGCGCGGGGCCCAGGTGCAGTTCCCCGGCTTTCTGCTGGATCACCGCGACGACATGGTCCTCAAGCGCGGCCTGGGCGCCGGCGGCAAGGACGTGCAGGTGGGGCGGTACCTTTCGCAGGAAGTCTGGGAGACGCGGGTGCGCGAGGCGGTGGAGGAGGGAGGATGGATCGTGCAGGAGCGGGTGGAGTCCAGACCGTACTTCTACCCGCCCCGGCCCGGCGCCGACCCCGTTCCCAGCACCGTCGTCTGGGGCCTGTTCTGCACCGGGTCGCGGTACGCCGGCGGCTGCCTGCGCATGCTTCCCCAGGGCGCCGGCGAGGGCATCGTCAACGGCGCCCGCGGTGCCTGCGAAGGCGCCATCCTGGAGATCTGATCGCGGATCCCGCGGGGCCCGTCGCTCCCCGCCGGGTTCGCAACAACACGCCTCACGCAAAGACGCGGAGAACCGCGCCTTCCATTCTTTCCCGGCGTCTCCGCGGTGAGGCAGGTCTTTTTCTCGGAGTGGGATGAAGGCGGCCGCCGCGCCGCGACCGCTCCGGTTCACGCGACTCCCCCACCCGCCCGCCGGCTTCCTGGCGACCAGGCCGGGCGGCGGGTGGCGGTAACGATCGATTACGCAAACCTCTGCGCGCGGGGGCCAACGCGCGCGTTTCTCCATCACCTCCCGCCCGGACCCCACCCATGATCACATCCGCCCCGCAGATGATCCCCCCCGACACCCGGGCCGCACACCGCCGGCTTTCCCCCGCCGCCGAGCGCTTTCTGGAGCACCTGCTGGATCACCCCGACCAGGCGGCGCAGCTGACGGGGTTCGAAGAGGGGCTGCCGGACTGGATGACTGCCTACATCACCTGGCCCACGCTGGTCGACGCGCCGCGGGTGGCGGAGATGGAGCGGGCAACGGTGGGCATGTGCAAGCTCATCAAGGCCATCCCTGCCGTGGTTTTTGGCGGAGACCTGGGGGCCGTCACCACGTTCTACGGCTTCGATCCCATCGTGATGGCAGCCGCGTTCTCGGTGCGCAATTACATGAACAGCACCGTGGCCCGCTGCGACTTCATCGACACGCCCGGCGGGCTGATGTGCCTCGAGGTGAACATGTCCGCCAACCTGGGCGGCTGGGAACACGGGTTCTGGCTGGAGCGCTATCTGCGGCACCCCGTACTCGTGGATTTCTGCGCGCGCGAAGGCATCAGCCCGGGCGGTCATGACCTGCTGGCCACCTTCTGCGAGCACATGGTCGACGACGCCCTGGAGAGCGGCGTGATTCAGGAAGGCGGCGAGCTGAACCTGGTGATGGCCCTGGACGTGTCGTCGCCGCCCAGCGAGGGTGTGCGGCGCCACGTCAACGAAGTGTACGCGGAGCTCCTCCGCCGCACCGGCCGCGGCGTGACCGGCCAGCTGTGGCTGTCCACCGCGCCGGCGGAGGAGCTGACGTTCCGCAAGGGGGTCGTGTACATGGGCGAGCGTCGGGTGCACGTCTTTTACGGACACACCGCCCAGCGCGTCCCCATACCGGTGCTGCAGGGCCAGGTGACGGGAAGGATACGCGCCTACAACGGCGGGCTTACGCGGATGTGGCACGACAAGCGCAATCTCGCCCTGCTTTCGGAGAACGAGGGGCTGGAGGCGTGGACGGAGGAGGACCGCCAGCTGATCCGCGACCACATCCCCTGGACGCGCCTGGTCTCCCCCCGCACTACCACCTGGCGCGGGGCCGAGGTGCAGTTCCCCGGCTTTCTGCTGGATCACCGCGACGACATGGTCCTCAAGCGCGGCCTGGGCGCCAGCGGCATGGAGGTGCACGTAGGGCGGTACCTGGCGCCGGACGCCTGGGAGGCGCGGGTGCGCGAGGCGCTGGAGGAGGGAACCTGGATCGTGCAGGAGCGGGTGGAGTCCAGACCGTACTTCTACCCCCCCCGGCACGGCGCTGCCCCCGCTCCCCACACCGTCATCTGGGGCCTGTTCTGCACCGGGTCGCGGTACGCCGGCGGCTTCCTGCGCATGCTTCCTCAAGGCACCAGCGAGGGCATCGTCAGCGGCACCCGCGGTGCCTCCGAAAGCGCCATCCTGGAGATCTGATCGCGTATCCGCGGGGACCTTCGCTGCCCGCCGGGTTCGCAGCAACACGCCTCACGCGGAGACGCAGAGGCGCGGAGTGGACCTGCCCCACTTCGATGGACACCGGGTTAGCGCGAATCAAGCAGCTTTGGGAAGCGATGCGCGCGTCGCTTCCCAAAGCCGCTTGTCGAACTCCGCCGGCGTCAGGTACTCCTGGCTGGAATGCCTGTGATGGCGGTTGTAGCAAAATTCCGTGCCTCTCCGTTTGTCTCTGCACCTCTGCGTGAAACCCTTCACGGTCTGAATTGAACAAGGAATCGAAAGAAACGGTATGAAGTAAATTCTTTTGTAGACCGGGTAGCAGTGCACACGCCGTTCCGGAGGGGCCACTGCCTGCTCAGAGCACTTGATTGAACTTCGCAACGGGAATCCCCCGCACGAATCGCGGCTCCGGCACAGGGGTGCCGCAATACATTCCCACCGTCAGAGTCTGAATTCGTCCAGCAGAATAAAGAAGCATTAGCAAAAGAGGAACGGATACCAAACTATATCAGACGAAAAATACGAATATTGCCTGGGTCGCGTCGGCGTGATTATATTTTCCCACAGTGGCGTATTCTGGATGCCAAGACTCCTTCGTCAAAGAATCCCTCCGATCGGGCCTGGCCAGCAGTGCGTCCGGGATAATCCGTAATAGAAGACGCAATTCACAGGTGTACTGCCTCGTTCGTGCGGGAGCCGAACCCGGGCGGACTGTCGGAGCGCAACTCGTCTGCGGTGTCGCGGCCGGCCGGACGCGACGAATCCA
>DASTVC010000532.1:0-3938 GCA_035759295.1 Longimicrobium sp.
ATCGAATTCTCCTCTCCCCCCTGCAGTTCGGGGGGGAGAGGCCGGGAGAGGGGGGGCTCCGTCGGGCGCCAGTTCGATCCATTTCGACGAGCTGTGAATCCAGTGGCGGCGCCCAAGGGTGGGGACTCAAAGCAGGAGGGACGCGGTGGTGGAGGAGCGAGAGAACAGGCCGGACGGCCTCGACGGGGCGGATTCCGGCGACGTGCAGTCCGGAGCGAGCGCGGCCACGGCACCGGGGGCGGCGCGGCTGACGCCGTACGAGCTGGCGTTCATGGACGGCGACTTCGAGTCGCGCGTGTTTCCCATGATCCAGGACGAGGCCGAGGGGCGCGGCGAAGACCCCGGGCGGCGCGAGCGCTTTGCGTTCCTGGGCACCAGCGGCGACTCCATCCGCGAGATCATCCCCCCCGAGGCGCCGGCCGAGATGCTGGAGGAGTACCGCGCGCTCTTTTACCACGCCTTCAACTTCTGGCGCTTCGGGCGGCGGCTGTACGTGCTGGACCAGCCGGTGGCGCGCTACCTGGTGGAGGGGGCGCCGCGGCTGGAGGACTGGCAGTTCACCACGCCGTTCGACAGCCTGTACCTGCAGCTTCCACCCAACCTGTTCTGGGCCAGCATTGGCACCGACGTGCCGCCGGAGCCGGTGGACGGCTTCTTCATCACCATCTGCGGCGGCTGTGACCCGCTGGACGTGGACTTTACCGACGTGCAGGTGCTGATGGTGCTGGGCATCCACCGCATGCGCGCCGGCTTCAGCGTAGTTCCGTTCGACACCGAAGTGGGCGACGGCATCCCCCCCGTGTGGACGGAACCGGGGCGCGACGCGGGGATGGACTTCGAGAACGTGCTTCCCGGCGGCGAGATCGCCGGCCTGTACTCCATCCTCACCACGGCCGAGGCGCTCAAGCTGGTGGCGCGCGCGCTGTGGTACATCGAGAACCACGTGGAGGACGTGACGCACGCCCCCGCGCCCGAGCGCCGCGCCTTCGACCGGCCCGGGTCCCCGCCGTTCTCGCGGCTGGACTACCACCGCGTGCGGCTGGGCGGCGGATGACCGCACGCGAAGCCGCCGCGGCCCTGGGCGAGATCGCCATGCTGCTGGAGGTGGTGGGCGGCAACCCCTTCCGCGCCAAGGCCTTTCAGTCCGCTGCCCGCACCCTGGAGACGTCATCCGCCGACCTCGTCGCGCTGGCCGCCGCGGGCGAGCTGCGCACCCTTCCGGGCGTGGGCGAGGGCATTGCCGGCGTGCTGAACGAGCTGGTGACGACGGGGACCTCGCGCATGCTGGAGGAATTGCGGGAGCAGACGCCGGTCGGATTGTACGACGTGATGCGGATCAAGGGCGTGGGCGCCAAGCGCGGCCGCACGCTCTTCAAGGAGCTGGGGATCGACTCGCTGGACAAGCTGGAAGACGCCGCGGCGGCCGGCCGGCTGGCGGCGCTCCCCGGCTTCGGCGCGAAGACGGCGGAACTGGTGCTCAAGGGCGTCGCCTTCGCCCGGTCGCAGCGCGGGCGGCGGCGCTACTACCAGGCGGTGGAGGCCGCCGCGGCCCTGCTGGAGCTGGTGGAAAGCCTTCCCGGCGTGATCCGCGCCAGCTCCGCCGGCCAGGTGCGGCGCCGGCTGGAGGTGATCGACTCCATCGACCTGGTCGCCGCGTCGGAGGATCCGGAGACTGCGCTGGCCGCCTTTCGCGCGCTGCAGGGCGTGGAGCGCGCGGATGCCGACGACGCGGACTGGTGCGCGGAGGTGCGGTTCGCGGACGGGGTGAAGGCAACGCTCACCTGTGTGCCGCCGGCCGCGTATCCCACCGCCCTGGTGTTCGCCACGGGGAGCGACAAGCACCTGGAGCAGCTGCGCGCGCGGGCGGAGTCGCAGAAGCTGCGGCTGCAGGCGGACGGCGTCTACGTGGGAAACCGGCGCCGGGCGGCAAAGGACGAGGCCGGGGTGTACAAAGTGCTCGGCCTCGATTTTATTCCTCCCGAGCTGCGTGAGGGATGGGGGGAGATCGAGGCGGCGGCGGAGGGCAAGCTGCCGAAGCTGGTGGACGTCGACGACCTGCAGGGCACCTTCCACTGCCACACGACGTACTCCGACGGCCGCGCGACGGTGGCGGAGATGGCGGAGGCGGCGCGGGAGCGGGGGTGGCGCTACCTGGGAATCGCGGACCACTCGCAGTCCGCCGGGTACGCGGGCGGCCTGCCGATCGCCAAGGTGCGCCGCCAGCACCGCGAGATCGACGCGTGGAACGCGGAGCACGGGGGAAAGGGAAAGAAGCGGTTCCGCCTGTTCAAGGGGATCGAGTCCGACATCCTGGCCAACGGCGCGCTCGATTATCCGGCGGACGTCCTCCGCGCCTTCGACTACGTCGTCGGAAGCGTCCACAGCAACTTCGCGCTGCCGGAAAAGGAGCAGACGGCGCGGCTGGTCCGGGCCGTATCCAATCCCCACATCACCATGCTGGGCCACGCCACGGGCCGCCTGCTGCTCAAGCGCAGCGGCTACGCGGTGGACGCCAGGGCGGTGATCGACGCGGCGGCGGAGCACGGCACCTGTGTGGAGATCAACGCCGATCCGCACCGGCTGGACGTCAACTGGGAGAATGCCCGCTACGCCGCGGAAAAGGGGGTGCTGATCCCCATCAACCCCGACGCCCACTCCACCGGCGCGCTGGGGAACGTGGCGTACGGGGTGAACGTGGCGCGCAAGGCGTGGCTCACCGCGCCGCAGGTGCTGAACACGTGGGATCTGGACGATCTGGAGGAGTTTCTTGCCGAGAGAAAGCAAAAAGGCGCGGCGTGAGCGGGTCGCGTCCATCCTGGCCGGGCTGGCCTCGCTCTACCCCGAAAGCCGCTGCTCGCTGGAGCACGCGAACCCCCTGCAGCTCGTCGTCGCCACGGTCCTGAGCGCGCAGACGACGGACGCGGCGGTCAACCGCGTGACCCCGGCGCTCTTCGCCCGCTTCCGCACCGCGCAGGACTTCGCGGACGCCACGCAGGAGGAGATGGAGGACCACCTCAAGACCCTCAACTTCTTCCGCAACAAGTCGAAGGCGCTCATCGGCCTGGGCCGCGCGCTGGTGGAGCGGCACGGGGGGGAGGTGCCGATGGACATGGACGCGCTGACGCAGCTCCCCGGCGTGGGGCGCAAGACGGCCAACGTGGTGTTGGGTGTCGGCTTCGGAATGGCGGAGGGCGTGGTGGTCGACACGCACGTCAAGCGCATCGCCGCGCGGCTGGGGCTTACGCGCGAAGAGGACCCGGAGAAGGTGGAGCAGGATCTTCTGCAGGTGCTGGGGATGCCGGACCGGGTGATCTTTACGCACCGCATCATCGACCACGGCCGCGCCGTCTGCACCGCGCGCCGGGCCTTCTGCGAGCGCTGCACCCTCGCGCGACTCTGCCCCACCGCCCCCGAGGCCTACCGCACGACGTCCACGGCGCTGGCGGAGATGGTGGGCGGTTGATACCCGAAGGAACGACGGAAAAGCATCACGCGGAGAACGCAGAGGAACTGATGAGACGCGGAGGCGGTTTGTCGCTGCCCCGCGCCTCTCCGTTTTCCGCCCGTAACAGCGGCGGGCGCGGAATTTATCCGCGCCCGCCGCCGTTTTCACTCCGTCACCGTTCACGACCTCACGCCATCTTTTCCTCGCCAAGTCTGTCAGATCTCAAGTCACTCCCGGGCAATGAGTTGAGGCTTCCGTCTCGCTGGGCCGCAGATCTCTCTTCTACCCACTGACTGCTACGCCCGGACGGCACAGAACTTCCATGCGCCGCGCGGAACAGGTGTGTTTCCGGCGCGGCCGGGACGCGGGACAGGTACTTTCTGCGGGGATGGCGGGAATGGCTGATTTGACGAACGTGCGGCGGATGATTGCGCCGGCGCTGCTGGTTGTGGCGGCGGCACTGCCGCGGATGGCGGCGGCGCAGGAGCTTACG
>DASTVC010000533.1:0-3501 GCA_035759295.1 Longimicrobium sp.
CCCGCTCGACACCCGCGGAATCGCGTACCAGCCCGTGCGCCGACCGAAGGATCTCTGTCCGGAGCGCGATGGAGTCTGCCCTACGCCGCCCCTCGCGACGGTGGCCGATTTTCCAGAACTATCCTACGAAACGCGGTATGAGGGAGGCGCTACGCCACAACCTGCTGCTACGATGCAGCTTGGCGCCGACCGAAGGATCTCGCAGGCAGAACCGCGGGGCCGGCTCCGACGCTCGGCGGCTGGCCCCACAGTGGCGGAGAGGAGATCCTTCGGTCGCGCGCAAGCGGTTGCGTGGGTTGGAGTTCCACGCGGCGCTCCCTCAGGAAATCAATGCTTTGGTTTGTGGATCCGTATCGACGGACCGTGGATGAAATCGATCGGGGAGGCTGATCATCGTCAGCCTCCCCGATCCGTATCCATCCACCAGCCGAAGCCTACTTACGCAGCGATTTCGGCGGACCGAGGATCTCGGCCATCAGCACGGCGCGGCGCAGGGCGCCGGGGTCGCGCATCTCGTCCAGCAGGCCGTGGCGCGCGGCGCTGCCGGTGGAATGGCCGTCCACGTACTTGCGGTGAAACACCTCGTGCTCGGCATCCCAGTCCACCTCGTGCTCCAGCGAGACGGCCGCACCGGGGAGGGGGCGGGCCTCCACCGACATCCCCTGCGTCGTCTCCAGCGCCACGACCTCCGCGGGTGCGGCGCCCGTCGCATCCACCTCGGTATCGCCCGCCGCCTCGTCCCACAGCAGCTCCGATGTGCTTTCCTCGGAGTCGCCGAACACGGGGAGCACCAGCCGGGGCGTGGGCACCACCTGCCGCATGTGCTCCGCCGGCACCTGCGAGGGATCCCAGAACGCGGGAGGCGGAAGCTTCGCCTGCTGCTTCTTTGCCGCGTTGCCCACCGCCGACCAGATGATCCAGCCGATGAACAACAGGATCAGGAACTCCATGGGTCAGGTCCCGCTGGTCCCTGTGCCCGGGCCGGGGCCGCCGGGCGCGGCCAGGGCGCGGCGCATGGAGGTGTCGCTCTGCATGTTCTGGATGCGGGTGTAGTCCATCACCCCCAGGTTTCCCTTGCGGAACGCCTCGGCCATGGCCAGCGGCACCTGCGCCTCGGCCTCCACCACGCGCGACCGCATCTCCTCCACCCGGGCGCGGTTCTCCTGCTCCAGCGCCACGGCCATGGCGCGGCGCTCCTCGGCGCGGGCCTGGGCGATGCGCTTGTCGGCCTCGGCCTGGTCCGTCTGCAGCTCGGCGCCGATGTTCTTGCCCACGTCCACGTCGGCGATGTCGATGGACAGGATCTCGAACGCCGTCCCCGCGTCCAGCCCCTTGCTGAGCACCGTCTTGCTGATGTTGTCGGGGTTCTCGAGCACCGCCTTGTGGCTGGCCGCAGAGCCGATGGTCGACACGATGCCCTCGCCCACGCGCGCCAGGATGGTCTCCTCGCCCGCGCCGCCCACCAGCCGGTTGATGTTGGCCCGCACCGTCACGCGGGCGATGGCGATGAGCTGAATGCCGTCCTTGGCCATGGCCGCCACCCGCGGCGTGCTGATGACCTTGGGGTTCACCGACGTCTGCACCGCCTCCAGCACGTTGCGGCCGGCCAGGTCGATGGCGGTGGCCTGCTGAAAGGTGAGGGTGATCCCGGCTTTCTGCGCCGCGATCAGCGCCTGCACCACCCGCTCCACGTTGCCGCCGGCCAGGTAGTGCGCCTCCAGCTGCGTCACGTTCAGCGGCAGGTCGGCCTTGTGGGCGGTGATGAGCGGGTGGACGATGCGCGCGGGGTTCACCCGCCGCAGCTTCATGGCGAACAGGCGCGTAAGCCCCACGTACACGCCCGACGATACCGACTGGATCCACAGCCCCAGCGGGATGAACTGCAGGAAGATGACGATGCCGATAAAGGCCAGAAAGATCAGGAACAGCGTGGATGCGATGGGATCCATCGTTCGTGTCTCGGTCGGGGGATGGAGCCCTGCGCCGGGTGGCGGAGGGCGGCGCCGCGACGGTCGCTCCGCCGGGTGCGGAGGCGTCTACGTGCGTGGGATGAAAGAAGTTGCGAGCTGCTGCCGCGCCTCGCTTTCCGATCGAGCCAGCGGCGCTACTCCGCCGGCGCCTCGTCCGCGGCGGCCGCCGTGGGAATCGGGACAGCGCGCACCACGTGGCGGTAGCCCTCGGCGCGAAGAACGCGGACGGGCGACCCGGCGGTGATCCACCCCGCCTCGCTCACCACGTCCAGCCGCTCGCCCGCGATCTCCGCCGTCCCCGCCGGGCGCAGGTCGGTAAGGGCGACGCCCTCGATCCCCACCAGCTCCGGCCGCGGCGGCGCGGCCACGTATCCGTCCTCGCGGCTCAGGATGCCGCCCAGCAGCGGGTCGCCGGCGCGCATCCGCGAATACAGCCCCCAGAACGCCACGCCCACCAGCGTTACGCTGGAGATGACCGCGCCCACCGCGATGGCCACGTCCGCCGGCCCGGGGATCGGCCCCATCATGGAGAGCACGATGCCGACGAGCACCGCCAGCAGCCCCAGCAGCGCCGTGACCCCGTGGCCGGGGATCAGAAAGATCTCGATGGCCATGAAGAGCAGGCCGGCGATCACCAGCAGCGCGGGCATCCACGCAGCCATCCCCAGCGCGCCGGCAAGGTGGCCCGGGCTGGCGTGCGCGGCGGCGGGGACGGCGGAGAGCAGGATGGCCGTGAGGGCGTGGATCGGTCGCATCGGGAGCGGATGGGCGGGACGGAAGCGTGTCGCGGAGGAGAAGTCTACACGGTGAGGGCGCCGCGTCCAAGTGCCGCGATCAGCGGTCGCCCGGCCCGATCCACTTTTCCGCGCGCGGAGGCACGAAGCCGTGCATGCTTTCCACCAGCCGCGCCGGGTCGGTCTCCTGCAGCACCATGGCCCGGTGCTGGGGGTGGATGAAGCCCTCGGACACGCCGTGGTCGAACATCGCCAGCAGCGCGTCGTAGTAGCCCAGCACGTTCAGCAGGCCGCACGCCTTGGGGTGAATGCCCAGCTGCGACCAGGTGACCACCTCGCAGAACTCCTCGAAGGTGCCATAGCCGCCAGGCATGGCGATGAACCCGTCGGACAGGTCGGCCATGAGCTGCTTGCGCTCGTGCATGGAGCCCACGACGTGCAGCTCGGTAAGCCCGTGGTGCCCCACCTCGCGCCGCAGCAGCGCCTCGGGAATCACGCCGATGGCCTCGCCGCCGTGCGCCATGATGGTATCGGCGACGATCCCCATCAGCCCCACGTGCCCGCCGCCGTACACCAGGCCAATGCCGCGCTCCGCCATTACCCCGGCCAGCGCCCGGGCCGCCTCGGCATACTCCGGACGCAGCCCTGGGTTGGACCCGCAGAACACACAGATTCGCTTCACGTTGGTTCTTTCCGGAAGTCGATTGTAAGCGGCCCCGCCCGGAACGCGTCCCGGGCGGGGCCCATGCATCACCGGCGATCCTGCCTCAGTGCCCGGTGTGGCCGGAGTCGGCGTG
>DASTVC010000534.1:0-10999 GCA_035759295.1 Longimicrobium sp.
GCGGCCGCCGGATGTGGCGACGCGTCCAAGTTCGATCACTACTGGACGCTGGCGGTCGCGGCCGCCGACCAGTACGGCCCGAGCGCCACGGTGGCCGAGGCCTGGCTGAACCTCGCGCGCGGCGCCGTCTCGCTACGCCAGCGGCAACGTGCCGAGACTGCCGCCGGACGCGCGAAGGAGCTGGCCTGGAATCTTCGCATGAACCAGGTTCTGGTCGAGGCGGATGCCGTGCTGGAGTCGGCGAAGGCACCCGCACGCGATGCGGTCCAGCGCCCGGCCGATCCGCCGCCCGCGCTGTCCGGCGCCGATGAGCTGGCCCGGGACGTGGTCCGTTCGCTGAGACACGTCGCGACTCCGGCCTGAGGACGCCGGCGGACGGGGTCAGGGGGCCCTCGTCCCGCCGCCCATCAGTCCCTGTCCATCCAGGTTTGCGGTGGTGCCGGTGAGTTCGATGGTGGGACCCGTGGGGGAGCCTGAACAGGCGGCGGCGGCGAGGGTCAGGAGCAGGGCAGCGGTAATGCGAAGCGTCTTCATGCGGCCTCCGGAGAGGTGAATGGGGTAATGCGCCGAAGTGTCTCGGCGGGCTACAAAGTGCACAGGATTGATGCGTGCAGTCAATTAAAGCGTGTTCATAGCCCATATGCAACCAGACACGTCATGCTCACCCCCACCCGTCCCCTGCTGGTGATGCACTCCGCGCCGGGGCTGTCCGACGCCCTGCGCGAGGCGTCGGGCGACCCCGCGCGCGTTTGGCCGATGGCGGACTGGGACGCCCTGGAGAGGGCGATGGAGCGCGTGCCGCCCACCGCCGTGGTGATCGTGGATCCATACGCCCCGGCCGAGCCGGAGCCCTCGCCGCGGCTGGAGGCGCTGCTGGCGCAGATGCCGTCGGCCACCGTGGTGGCCGCCTTCGCGGTGACGGCGCAGACCGCGCGGCACGTGGAGATGCTGGCGCGCTGGGGGGTGGCCGACGTCATTGACCTGGGGCGCGAGGACACGCCGGTCTCGCTGCGCCGCCGCCTGCGGATGGTGCAGGGCCGCCTGGCCGCGCGCCTGCTCGAGCGCGCCCTTCCGCGCTCCACCCCCACCCGCACGCGCGCCCTGCTCGCCGTCGCGGCCGACACGGCGGCGGTGGGGGGCGGCAGCGCGGACCTGGCGCAGGCGCTGGGCGTTACCGAGCGCACCGTGCTGCGCTGGTGCGGCCGCGCCGACCTGCCGCAGCCGCGGCGCCTGCTGGCGTGGCTCCGCATCCTGCTGGCCGCCGACATGCTGGACGACCCGGGGCGCACCCTGGCGGCCGTGGCCCGCGCCTGCGGCTATTCCAGCGATACGGCGCTGCGCAACACGCTGCGCACCTTTCTGGGCGCCTCGCCCACCGAGCTGCGCGGCCAGGCCTTCCAGACCGCCGCCTCCGCCTTTGCCCGCGAGCTCTTCGAGCTGCGCGACGCCGCCCATGCCCGCGGCCGCCCGGAGCGCACGTGGCTCTACTGATACTCTCACTGAGACTCTGATTACTCTCGCGCGCGTACGCGCGCGAGAAGCGCGTGCGACGTTCACCCCCCCGCGCCGATTTGACCCGCGCGCGGCCCCGCGGCTATCTTCCCGGCTGATTCCTCCGGATGTTCAGCGACAGGCACGGGCGGCGGGAATCCGCCGCGCCATTCGCATATCCTCCACGCACGCACCACCGATGATGCGCATATCCACGCTGGCCGTCGCCGCCCTGCTGATCACGGGCACCCTGGCCACCACCGCCTGCGGCCAGTCGCAGGGGGGCGGGCCGGCCGCGCAGGGGTCGCGCCTGAGCCCCGACTCGCTGGAGAGCCTGGCCAACAGCGGCCGCATGAAGGGGTCGGAGAGTGCGCCGATCACCATCGTGGAGATCTCCGACTTCCAGTGCCCGTACTGCCGCGAGTTCGCCACCAGCACGTACCCGCAGATCGACAGCGTGTACGTAAAGACGGGGAAGGCGCGCGTCCTGTACATCAACCTGCCGCTCACCTCGCACCGCCAGGCGTTCGGCGCGGCGGAGGCGGCCATGTGCGCGGGGGTGCAGGGCAAGTTCTGGCAGATGCACGACCGCCTGTTCGCCACCCAGCGCGAGTGGACCGGCCAGGCCGACGCGGGGCAGCGCTTCGAGCGCTTTGCGCAGGAGCTGCAGCTGAACATGGCCGACTGGCGCGACTGCACGGCCAACGACCGCGCCGCGCCGCTCATCGTGGGCGACGCCATGCAGGCCGCCGAGGCGCGCATCACCGGCACCCCGATGTTCATCCTGAACTCGCGCAACGGCCAGCGCTCCCTGAGCGGCGCCCTGCCCTTCGCCGATTTCGCGCGCGAGATCGACGCCCTGCTCGCCGCTCCGGCCGCGCCCCCCGCGTCCGGCGCCCCGGCTCCGCAGACGCCCCCCGCGCCCGCGCAGCCGTAACCGCCGGTCGTCGATCCGCTGGACGCACATCGCCCCTCCCCGCCCTCGCGAGGAGGGGCGATTCCGTTCGGCGCTCCCGCCGCGGCACCGCCCGCCCACTTCCGCACCACCTTGTCACCTTGTCACCCGTTCACCCGTTCACCCGTTCACCCGCTCACCCGTTCACCCGTTCACCCGTTCACCCGTTCACCCGTTCACCCCACCCCGCCGTTTGACATCCACCCCCCGCCCCCTCACATTCCCCGTCCGTCCTTTCGCAGTCCCCATCCGCTACCCGATGTCCGTCACTCCCTCGCTCCAGGAATTCCAGGACCTGGCCCGCGACGCCACGCTCGTTCCCGTGGTGCGCGAGTTCGCGTTCGACACCGACACGGCCGTCTCCGCCTACCACAAGCTGGCGCGGGCGCCCTTCGGCTTTCTGCTGGAGTCCGTCGTGGGCGGCGAGACGTGGGCGCGGTACACCATCCTGGGCACCGAGCCCCGCGCCGCCTGGCGCCTGTTCGGACGGCGGATCGAGACGTGGACCCCCTCGGACGGGTGGGTGGACCAGGGGGAGAGCGACGATCCGCTGGGCGCGTTCGACCGCATGCTGCAGGCGCACCGCCCGGCTGAGCTTCCGGGCCTCCCGCGCTTCTGGGGCGGGGCGGTGGGATACTTCGGGTATGACGTCATCCGCCTGATCGAGCACCTTCCCGACGCGCCGCCGGACGACCGCGGGCTTCCCGACGCCGTGTTCATGCTCACCGGCACCGTGCTGGTGATCGACAACCTGTTCAACCGCGCGCGGGCCATCGCCGCGGTGCAGACCGGGGGGGTGTCCGGATCGGAAGTCGTTGAACGTTATCACCTTGCTGTCGCGGAGACGGAGGACCTCATCCGCCGGCTGCGGGAGGAAAAGGGCCCGGCGCCGCTGGAGATGGCGCCCCCGGGCCCCGAGGCGGACGACCCGTTCGAGAGCACCTCGACGCGGGAGGCGTTCGAGGACGGGGTGCGGCGCATCCAGGAGTACATCCGCGCCGGCGACGCCTTTCAGGTGGTCCTGTCGCAGCGGCTGGGGGTTCCGCTGGCCGCGCGCCCGTTCGACCTGTACCGCGCGCTGCGCACGCTGAACCCGTCGCCGTACCTGTTCTACCTGGACCTGGACGGCATGCGGCTGGTGGGCTCGTCGCCCGAGGTGATGGTGCGGCTGGAAGAGGGAAAGGTCACGGTGCGCCCCATCGCCGGCACCCGGCGGCGGGGAAGGGACGCGGAGGACGACCGGCGGCTGTCCGAAAGCCTGCTGGCGGACCCCAAGGAGCGCGCCGAGCACCTGATGCTGCTGGACCTGGGCCGCAACGACGTGGGACGGGTGGCCCGCTGGGGAACCGTCACGGTGCCGCAGCGCATGGTGATCGAGAAGTACTCCCACGTGCTGCACATGGTGAGCACGGTCGAGGGGCGGCTGCGCGAGGGGATGTCGGCGATGGACGTGTTCCGCGCCTCGTTCCCCGCCGGCACCGTGAGCGGGGCGCCCAAGGTGCGGGCGATGGAGATCATCGACGAGCTGGAGCCCGTGCGCCGGGGGCCGTACGCCGGCGCGGTGGGATACTTCGGATACGGCGGGCAGACGATGGACACCGCCATCGCCATCCGCACCGTGGTGGAGGTGGGCGGCACCGCCCACGTGCAGGCCGGCGCGGGGGTCGTGGCCGACTCCGTCCCCGCCGACGAGTACGAAGAAACGCTCAGCAAGGCCCGGGCGCTCCTGCGCGCCGTCCGCATGGTGGGCGGCTGACGCGGGGGAAATGCCCGGCGGGCGCACGCAAACCGAGGGGGAAGGATGACGGCAGCCTGCATCTCCGGACCGTTGCACACCCTTGACATGATCGAACGCCCGTTCTATATACAGCGGACTCCCAGTCGTATTCACATGTCCCGCCCGCCGGGACCCAGTCCCACCGTCGAAGGCCGGCGATCTCAGACCTTGCGTTTTCCCGCGCATCCGCGCGCGTTTTTTCCACTGTTCTGATTCCGACCACCCGCTGCAGCAGGAGGTGCTGGCGAAACGAGATCTCTACGAAGCGTGGCAGGGCAGTCCCCCGATCGGGCAGCCCCGGCGTCCCCCTTGGACGGCCGGCGGAAGACCCAGCGCGGCGCGGGACGCACATGGCGTTCGCGCCCGTACGCATCGGGAATCAACCCTCGGCGGTCCGCTCCGGGCCGCCGGCACACAGGAGGACGAGGAATGAGACAATTCCGTCGGCTGATCGCGGTTCTGATCGCGGCGGCCCTCGCGCCGGTCTCGCTGCTGGCCCAGGAGGCCGCAACGGTGACGGGTCGCGTGACCAACGCTCAGGGCCAGCCCGAGGCTGCGGTGCTCGTGCGCATCGAAAGCCTCAACGCCGGTGCCAGCACCGGTGCGGACGGTAGCTACCGTCTGGTCATCCCCGGCGCGCGTATCCGCGCCGGCCAGTCCGTGCAGATCACGGCGTCGCGCCAGGGCCTTGCCCCCGTCTCGCGCAGCATCACGCTGTCGCCGGGCGCCAACCTGACGCAGAACTTCCAGATGACCGCCCAGATCATCCTCCTTGAGGATGTGGTGGTCACCGGCACCGCGGGCGCCGTCGAGGTGGCCAAGCTGCCGTTCACGGTGGGCCGTGTTGACGGCGAAGACCTGCAGGTGCCCGCGGTGAGCGCCGGTGGCGCCATCCAGGGCAAGGTTGCGGGCGCGCAGGTCATCTCGCCCAGCGGCCTTCCCGGCCAGGCTCCGTCGATCCTGCTGCGCGGGCCCAAGTCGATCAACTCCTCGGGCCGCAGCCAGGAGCCCCTGTACATCGTCGACGGCGTGATCCTCGCCGGCGGCCTGCAGGACATCGACTCCAACGACATCGAGAGCGTCGAAGTCGTCAAGGGCGCCGCGGCGTCGTCGCTGTACGGCGCGCGCGCGGCCTACGGCGTGGTGCAGATCACCACCCGCAGCGGCCGCCGCCTGGGCAGCAACACCACCCAGTACCGCGTCCGCACCGAGTACGGCCGCAGCGAGCTGCCCGACGAGATCTCGATCGCGCAGAACCATGCGTACCAGATGAACGCGGCGGGCACGGCGTTCATCGCCACCGACGGCACCGAGATCAACTACCAGGAAGAGGCGGTCAAGCGGTCCAACCGCCTGCCTCCCTGCGGCGGCGCCGACGACACCGACTGCTACCGGACCCCGGCCACGCTGGGCACCAACGAGTGGAACCGGTACCAGGTGGGCTCGTGGCCCGGCCAGACCTACGACCAGGTGGACCGCTTCTTCACGAACGGCGCCTTCTCGCAGACCACGCTGTCGGCCTCGGGCAACCAGGGCAACACCAACTACCACGCCTCGTTCACCAACCTGAACCAGGAAGGCCTGATCGAGGGCCTGAACGGCTTCGAGCGCCGCAGCTTCCGCCTGAACCTGGACCAGGGCCTGGGCGAGACGCTGACCGGCTCGTTCCGTGGCTTCTACAGCACGGCCACGCAGGACGGCCAGAACCTGAGCGGCAGCGGCAACACGCTGTTCGGGCTCACCCGCATGCCGGCCGGCGTGGACCTGAACGCCCGTGACGAGGATGGCGACCCCATCATCGCCCCGGACCTGTTCAGCGAGAACGAGAACCCGCTGTACGAAGTGAACGCCGTGGAGCGCAACGACGACCGCGAGCGCTTCCTGGGCGGCGTTACGCTGCGCTGGTCGCCGCTCTCGTGGTTCGAGCTCGAGGGCAACGGCTCGTACGACCGCAGCACCGTCAACCAGTACCGCTACTGGTTCCCGGGCTTCAAGACGGTGCGTACCGACGCCAACCTGAACAACGGCCAGTACCGCCGCGACAACTGGACGGATGAGGCGTTCAACGCCAGCGCCACGGCCACCCTGCGCCGCGGCTTCGGTGACCTGAACACCACCACCCAGTTCCGTTACCTGTACGAGCAGGCCGACTTCGACTTCTTCCGGGCCTCGGCCACGGACCTGGTGGTGGGCGGCGTGCCGGACCTGGACGCGGGCTCCGCGAACCAGATCACCCGCTCCACGCAGGAGCAGATCAAGTCCGAGGGGTGGTACGCCATCACCAACCTCGACTTCCGTGACCGCTACATCCTGGACGCGCTGGTTCGCCGCGACGGCAGCTCGCTGTTCGGCGAGAACGAGCGCTGGCAGAGCTACTACCGGCTTGCCGGTGCGTGGCGCGTGTCGGAGGAGTCCTGGTGGCCCTTCCAGTCGGCGGCGGAGCAGTTCAAGCTGCACTACGCCGTCGGCACCTCGGGCGGCCGCCCGAACTTCTACGCGCAGTACGAGACCTTCGGCCTCACCGACGGCGTGCTCGCCGGCGGCGTGACCCTGGGCAACAAGGACCTCAAGCCCGAGCTGGCCACCGAGCGCGAGTTCGGCCTGAGCACCCTGCTCTTCGGCCGTCTGAGCCTCGACGTCACCCGGGCCCTCAGCACCATCGAGGACCAGATCCTTCCGGTGCCGCTGCCGGCCGCCACGGGCTTCAACTCGCAGTGGCGCAACGCGGGCACGCTGAAGAGCAACACGTGGGAGGTCTCGCTGCAGGCCGACCTGCTGCAGCGCGGCAACTTCGGGTGGAACTCGCGGATCACCTACGACCGCACCCGCCAGAAGATCACCGAGCTGGCCGTTCCGCCGTTCCAGTTCGGCGATCCGGGCACGCAGGGCCTGGGGAGCGTGTTCTACGCCCGCGAGGGTGAGATCTACGGCACCTTCTACGGCACCCGCTGGGCCACCGAGTGCACCGACCTGCCCGACGCCCTTCAGGCGCAGTGCGGTGCGTTCGACACCAACTCGGACGGCTACCTGGTGTACGTCGGCGCGGGCAACACCGCGCAGTCGGCCGCTGGCGCCGACGGCACGCTGGGCACCGCCGACGACCTGTGGGGCACCACGGCGCCCTTCTCGCTCCGCGGCGCCACCGTGCGCTGGGGCGTGCCGCTGGCCGCGCAGGACGCCGACGGCAACACGTTCCTGCCGCTGGGCAACACCCTGCCGGACTACAACATCAGCTTCGGCAACACGTTCACGATGGGCCCGGTCTCGCTGTACGCGCAGGTCGACGCGGTGCAGGGCGTGGAGGTGTACAACCTTCCCCGTCACTGGGCGTACTTCGAGCAGTACCACGGCGACCAGGACCAGGACATCAACGATCCTGACCGCAAGCCGCAGGGCTACTACAGCGCGCTGTACACGGCGCTCGAGCCGCCCAACAGCCACTTCGTCGAGGACGGCAGCTTCGTGAAGCTGCGCGAGCTGTCGCTGCGCTGGACCCTGGGCGACCGTGCCCTGGGCGGCGTTCCGGGCCTGAGCGGCGGCGAGCGCGTGACGCTCAGCGTGGTGGGCCGCAACCTGTTCAGCATCGACGACTACACCGGCTACGACCCCGAGGTCGGCAACACGGGGAGCACGGCCGGCAGCGCCGCCATCGCTCGCTTCGACGGGTTCAACTACCCGAACATGCGCACGATCACGGCCGCCGTCGAGCTCAGCTTCTAACACAGTATGCCGGCAGGGCCTCCGCGGCCCTGCCGGTCACCAGGAGATAAACACATGCGGCTACTCAGGACCACCGGTCTGGCTGCACTGCTCCTTGCGAGCGGTGCGTGCGCGGACCTTACGGTGCCGAACCTCAACCAGCCGGACCAGTCGCGCGTCGTCGCCGACGCGGGCGACGTGGAAACGCTGGTGGCCAACTCGTACCTGACCCTCTTCTACGGCTACACGTGGCAGACGGACCTGGTGCTGAGCACGGCGTCGTTCCAGCACTCGGCGATGGCGGCGAACCTCGGCATGGTGCAGATGTCGAAGATTCCGCGCGAGCCGATCAACAACACCACCTCGGACGCGTACGCGAACACGTACCAGGAGATCTGGTACAACTCGTACGCGGCGATCAAGGCGGCGGTGGACGGTCTGAACGCCACCGACACCTCGAACCCCGAGAGCTTCCAGATCATCGACGAGGAGACGGGCGCCGACAACACGCCGCGCGCCCGCGCGTGGGCGCGCTTCGTCCAGGGCCTGGGCCACGGCCTGCTGGCCCTGACCTACGACCAGGCGTTCATCTACGACCAGGGCGACGACCCGGCCACGCTGGAGCTCGCTCCGTACGCGGACGTGATGACCGCGGCGCTGGCCATGCTTGACGACGCCGCCGCCATCGCCGCCGCCAACAACTTCGACATTCCCACCACGTGGTTCGGCAACGTGGGCATGACGAAGGCGGACTTCATCAAGACGATCAACGGCTACCAGGCGCAGCTGCGCGCCGGGGTTGCCCGCACCCCGGCCGAGCGCGCCGCGGTGAACTGGGCCGCCGTGATCGCCGACGTGGACGCCAGCTTCCAGTGCGCGGGCACCAACTGCCAGAAGCTGACGATCGAGGCGGATCCGAACGTCTGGATCCACGGCACGCACTACTACGTGGGCTTCGCCACGCAGGCCGGGGCGTGGGCGCAGACGTTCTACTTCTTCGACGGCATGGCCGACCAGTCGGGCCAGTACCAGGCCTGGCTTGCCAAGCCGGTGCTGAACCGCACGCCGTTCCTGATCATCACGCCCGACACGCGGTTCCCGCAGGGCGCGACGGCCACGCTGCAGGCGCAGAACCCGGGCAAGTACATCCTGTACGGCGGCACGCGCGGTCACGTCCGCTCGGACCGCGGCTCGTGGCGCTGGTCGTTCTACCGCGACTACCGCCTGGACAACACCCCGGGCGACGAGGGCCCGTCCGTCATGATGCACGGGCGCGACCTTCGCCTGCTGAAGGCCGAGGGCCTGTTCCGCACCGGCAACCTGCAGGGCGCCGCGGACATCATCAACGAGTCGCGCGTGGCGGCTGGCCTGAACGCCACCAACGCCGCGGGCCTCAACACCAGCTGCGTTCCCAAGCTGCCCAACGGCAGCTGCGGCAATCTCTTCGAGATGCTGAAGTGGGAGAAGCGGATGGAGAACTACTTCTACAGCTTCGGCGGGCGGTTCTTCGACGCGCGCGCCTGGGGCGACCTGTACAAGGGCACCCCGTACCACTGGCCGGTTCCGGCCCGTGAGCTGCAGGTGCTCGGCCTGCCGGTGTACACCTTCGGCGGCCCCGGCGGCGCCGCGGTCGGTGCCTCGGCCGGCAGCTCGTACGCCTTCCCGGGCGAGTAACACCCGGGCCGTGGCTTCGCCACGGAACTTGCGGTAAGGGAAGGCCGTGCCTCAGGGCACGGCCTTCCGTCGCTTGCGGGGCCGCGCGGGTGAAGGGTGCGTCAGAATCGTTCCCGGTGGGGCGTTTCTCCGCGACACCTTTCACGGATGGCACCCCCCGTTCTCTGCGCCCTCCGGGCCCGATCGGAAAAGGAGGCCGTATGCGCGCACTCACACTTCTCTGCGCCACAGCCGCGCTGCTGGCCTGGGCCGCCCCGGCCCGCGCCCAGGGCATGTTTACCGGCGTAGTGGTCGACAACGCCACCGAGGCGCCCATCGAGGGGGCCAGCGTAACGCTGATGTCGCAGCAGGGGCGGCGGATGCGGACGGTGGTCACCGGGTTCGACGGGCGCTTTACCTTTGTCCCGCGGCCGGGGTACTACCGGTTCCGCGTGGACCGGGTGGGGTACGTGCAGGTGATGACGGCGCACGTCCGCGTGGTGCGCGACTCCGTCGACCTGGAGATCCGCATGCGCGACGACGCGGTGATGCTGGCCCCGGTGACGGTGGTGGCCCGGGCCGGGCGGGTAAGCCCGGTGCTGGCCGGGTTCTACCAGCGGATGGAGAACGGCTTTGGCCGCTACATCACCCGCGACCAGATCGAGACCCGGCAGCCGGGAAACATCACCGACATGCTGCGCATGCTTCCCGGGGTGCGGATGACGCCGCGGGCCTCCGGGATGGGTTCGGACGTGGTGATGAACCGCGCCGCGCCCCGCATGGGCGGGTGCCCGGTACAGATCTTTCTGGACGGCATCCGCATCAACCGGTCGGCCCAGACCGGGGTGGAGCGGGATTCGCTGGACGAGGAGGTGGTCCCGGTCACCGAGACCATTGCCCTGGACGACCTGGCCGACCCCTCGGAGCTGGAGGGGATCGAGGTGTACTACGGGCTGGCGGGGGTCCCCGCGGAGTTCATGGGGCCCGACGCCCGCTGCGGAACGGTGGCCGTGTGGACCCGCGAGCGTTGACGCCCCGGGACGGCGCCCTGTCTCTCTTTTCAGGAAGTGGAACCATGAATCCAAGCAGGACCCGGGCGGTGCTTTTCGCCGTCCTTGCGCTGGCGGCGGCGGGATGCAACGATTCCACCGGAGCCGGCCAGTGCCGGGCGGTCCTCGCCGGGCGCGTGTCGACGGCGGCGGGGGCGGGGGTGGCCAACGCCACCGTCTCGCTGCGCGACACCGTGACGGTGGGCGGGGTGCCGGTGCTTACCGCCACCTCCGACGCCCAGGGCAACTTTGGCGCGGTGCTGAACGGCGCGTGCCCCACCTGCGGAGCCAGCGTGACGCCGCCGGCGCAGTACCAGCTCCCCGCCGGCGCGCCCACGCGCAAGCCGGCCCCGCTGGTGTGCAACGGCACGCTGG
>DASTVC010000535.1:0-3596 GCA_035759295.1 Longimicrobium sp.
TTCCGTGGATTTCGCGTGGGGACAACCAGGCGCGCAGGCCCTTGCTGGCCCGAGAAGGTGAAGCCCCGTTCGGCGAGCGTTAGCGAGCCGAGACGGGGCTTATGGCCTTTTTAGCCGCGGGTTTCAACCCGTGGTGCGAGGGCGAGCGGCCCGCGTCGATGGGCATTCCTCGCACGAAACCGCCTGCGCACCTCCTCCTCCCCCCTTACCTCCGCGCCGGCATCCGCGGAAACACGGACGGCCCGTCATCCACCGCCACCATCGTCTGCTCCGCCAGCAGGTCCAGCTCCTCCAGCGCGGACACGACGCGGGGCACGTCCTGGGTGCGGAGCGCGTCGCCGCACGATCCGTTGCGGACGGTGTTCACCTTGTGGGTGCGCCGGTCCAGCACCAGGCTCCACCAGCGCGTTTCCAGGCTGTCCTTGCCGCCCCACGCCTGCCGAGCCAGCAGCACGTGGCAGCGTCCGTCCACCTGCGTGCGCTCCGCGAACGCCACGCGCGCAAAGCCGTCGGCGTGCACTTCCAGCACGCCGATCACCTGCCGCGGCCCCTCGCGTTCCTCCCCACGAATCCAGGTGATGCGGTCGCTGTCGGCGAGGCTCATGATGGTCTCCGTCGCTGAAGGTTTGCACCAAGTAGACGCGGTTCCGGCCGATGCGCAAGGAAACAATCGACGCTGACGCCGTGAGCCGGCGGCGGCCAGCGCGATGACCACGCATCGTCTCATCCCGTGGATCGGGGAGCCGTCGATCATTCCCGTTGACTCTGTTCACTATGGCCACTACACTGACAGCCTCGTTCCGACCGCCGCAGTCCTGATCCGCATCCACGGAGAACCGCCATGCCCGCCGACCGATCCGCATCCCCCTCCGAAGGCGACGTCGTGCTGCTCGTGGGGACCATGAAGGGCGCGTTCCTCTTCTCGTCGGACGGAGGGCGCGGGGAGTGGCGGATTGACGGGCCGTACTTTCGCGGCATGGCCGTCTACGCGATGGCGATGGACCAGCGCGGCGGGCGGCGGCGCATTCTGGCGGGGTCGCAGAGCATGCACTGGGGCGCCGTGGTGCAGTCCAGCGACGACTTCGGCGCCACGTGGAGCGCGCCGGACCGGCAGAACGTGCGCTTTCCGGAGGATTCGGGGCTGGCGCTCACCAACGTCTGGCAGCTGCGCCCCGGCCGCGCGGACGAGCCCGACACCGTCTACTGCGGCGTGGAGCCGGCCGCGCTCTTCCAGTCGCGCGACGCGGGGGAGACGTGGAGCCCGGTGGACGGCCTGCTGAACCACGAGCACCGGCCGCGGTGGCAGCCCGGCGGCGGCGGGCTGTGCCTGCACACCATCGTGCTCGATCCGGCCAATCCGGAGCGGATGGGCGTCGCCATCAGCACCGGCGGCTTCTACCGCACGGACGACGGCGGACGCAGCTGGCGGGCGCGCAACGTGGGCGTGCGCGCGGAGTTCCTGCCGGACAAGCACCCCGAGTTCGGCCAGTGCGTGCACAAGGTGGTGAACCACCCGTCGCGCCCGGAACGGCTCTTTCTGCAGAACCACTGGGGCCTGTACCGCAGCGACGACTGGGGCGACAGCTGGGTCGACATCGCCAACGGCGTCCCGTCGGACTTCGGCTTCGCGATGGAGATGCACCCGAACGATCCCGACACGGTCTACATCGTGCCGATCGATTCCGACCAGTTCCGCATCGTGCCCGACGCGCGGCTGCGGGTGTACCGCACGCGGGACGCCGGCGCCAGCTGGCAGGCGCTGGAAGGCGGGCTGCCGCAGCAGGATGCGTACGAGTGCGTGCTGCGCGACGCGCTGGCGACGGATGGCCACGCCACCGCCGGCTTCTACTTCGGCACGCGCAGCGGCAAGCTCTTCGGCTCCGCGGACGAGGGCGAGACGTGGCGCGAGATCAGCGGCGCCCTGCCGCCCATCGTCTGCGTAAAGGCGGCCGTCATCGGCGCGGGTACGGCGAACTCGTGAGTGATGGAGGAGGTGGGACGATGCCGATCACCATCGCGCTTCCGGGCGCGCTGCAGCCGTACGCCGGCGGCAGGCCGGAGGTCACGGTCGATGCGCGGTGCGGCACCGTGGGCGACGTGCTGGGCGCGCTGGCCGGCCGCTACGCCGGCGTGGTGGACCGCGTGATGGACGAGCAGGGCCGCGTGCGCCAGCACGTCAACGTCTTTGTCGACGGCGACAACATCCGCTTTCTGGATGGATTGGGGACGCTGGTGGGGCAGGGGAGCACGGTGACGATCGTCCCGGCGGTGAGCGGCGGGTAGGCCTCACCCGGCTCGTTCCTCGCCTGCCCTCTCCCACAAACCGCGTAGGAGAGGGCGCCGGACATCCCGGATCAACGCATGTACCAGCTCCCGTCGTAGGACTCTATCTTCAGCAGCTCGCGGGTGTCCGGACTGATCCAGAACACCTCCCGAACGCCTTCTGCCGTGACGTGCACCCGCCACGCGGGGGTGTCGGTACCGCGAATCCGCACCTCTTCCATCCCCACCACTTCCACGTCGAACCAGTAGACCTGCCCCCGCTCCGGCATGAAGAACGGCACGCGCGTCCGGTAACCGTCCGCCAGTGGAAGCGCGCGGTAGACGATGTCCATCATCGACCCGGCGTAGACCGGTTGATCGAAGCGGTATTCCCGCACCACCGGCTCCGCATCCCCCTCGACCCGGGTGACCGTAACCCGCGGGCCGTCGAACGCCACGGCCAGCCGATGCCGCTCGTTCTGCCGGAACTGCGCGATCGGCATCAGCGTGCCCGCCGCGAAGAACGTGGTGTCCACCATGTTCGTCGAGGCGCTGCGGTGGACGTAGGCCATTTCCCACACGTCCACGCCGTTCCGCGTGGTTCGCCGCAGCGACTGCACCGCGGCCGCGGTCGTGTCCGCGTGCGTGGTTCCGCTCACCGTGTAGGTAGTGTCGACCGCTGCACGGATGGCCGCGGGATCGAGAACGACGACGTCCTGGGCACGAGCGGTCGCGGGAAGCGCGAGCACGGCCAGCGCGGTGAACGTCGAGAGAAAAATTCGCATGCGGCGACGGAGGGGGATGGAGGAAAGCCGGATCGCGGGATGATTACGCGCCCGTCGCGCCCCGTCGCAAGGCCGCGGATCCAGTGCGCCGGGAGCGCTACGTACCTCTGGGCTTCTGAAACGACGTTCGCTTTCTCGCCGGCTGCCTACGCACGCCCCGCTCGCCGCCCCACCTCGTCCGCCTTGATGTCGAAGTGCGAGGCGTGCCACTCCGGCTGCCCGCCGCGCGTAACGATGACCTGCGGGGAGTGGTGTTCGATGCCGGTTTTCTCGGCCAGGTACCGCGAGGCTTCCGCGGAATCGTTCACGTCCACGCAGTAAACGGGTTCGTCCGGGTTCAGCTCCATGAAGCGCTGCATCTCGGCGCGCGCCGCGGCGCTGATGGGGCAGCGCGTGCTGTGCTTGAAGAGGATTGCCGTGTCCTCGCCCAGCGCCGCGTCGACGTCGCCCCTGCTGCGCATCTCCTTCATCCCGCCCTCCACAATGTGCGATTCCCGTGCGGCACCCACGCCGCGAGCCGGGCCGGTGGGGGAGCAAGGGGCATACCGT
>DASTVC010000536.1:0-10404 GCA_035759295.1 Longimicrobium sp.
TTCACGGTCCCCAAGACGCAGGAGGAGCTGCGGCGCGAGAAGGAAGAGGCGGCGCGCGGGGTTCCGCCCGTCTTCGTCTATCGCCCGGCGGCGGGGGACAGCGTCGTCGGCGGGGTGCGGCAGTTCTTCGGCCGGGTGGAGCAGGGGCTGCGGACGGCGCCGCCGGGCCAGGAGCAGCTCGCCATTCGCGGCGCGCTGGACGCGGCGCGGGTGCCCACGACGCTGGGGGCGATCGAGGTGCTGGCGGACCCGTCGCGGCGCTTTCAGCTGCAGGCGGCGACGGAGCTGGCGGTGCGGGAGCAGTTTCCCCGCGGGGTGGCGGCGGCGTCGCCGGAGCGCGAGGGGTTCTCCGCGGTGCAGGTGCGGGGGCTGCCGGGGGGCGAGCGGCTGATCCCCGCGGACTCCGTCTTCACGGCGGACCAGTTCTATCGCGCGGCGCAGCAGCGGCTTCCCGCGGACGCGGGGGCGGACGCGGCGGAGCTGCAGCGGCTGCTTCTCGTCCGCTGGTTCCGTCCCTCGCTGGCGGAAGACGAACGGGCGACGGCGGCGGCGCGGGCGCGGGCGGGCGCGGCGGTGGACTCGGTGAAGGAGCGCATCCTGGCCGGGCAGCGCATTGTGGGCGCGCGCGAGCAGGTGACGGCGCGCGAGGTGGAGCGGCTGCGCGCGTATCAGCAGGCGCTGCAGGGGCGGCGGGTGGACGGGCAGGGGATGCACGGCGCGCTCCGCGTGTTCGGCGGGGTGCTGTTCAACGCGCTGCTGCTGATGATCGTGGGCGCGCTGCTCAAGGTGGTGCGCCCCCGCATCTACGACGACAACCGCGCTGTGCTCTTTCTGGCGATGCTCGTCGTCGCCGTGGCGGGAATCGCGTCGCCGATCGCGCGCTTCGAGCTGCCGCCGGAGCTCATCCCCATCCCCTTTGCGGTGCTGATGGCGGCGGTGCTCTGGGGAGGGCGGCTGGCGCTGGTCTTCGCGCTGGTGCTGGCCCTTCTCCTGGGCGGGCAGCAGCCGTTCATCGGGCTGACGGTGCCCTTCGAGGCGGCGGTGGCGGGGGCGGCGGCGGCGTTCGGGCTGCGGCTGGCGCAGCGGCGGCTGCAGGCGTGGGGCCTGATCGCGGTGATCGCGCTGGCGTATGCGGGCGCGGTGCTGAGCGTCGGCCTGCTGCGCGCGCGGGGGATGGACGAGATCGCGCGGTCGATGCTGTGGGGCGCGGTGAACGGCACGGCGTCCACGCTGCTGGCGATCGGCTTCCTTCCGCTGGCGGAGTGGTTCACGCGCGTGACGACCAACCAGACGCTGATGGAGCTGGCGGATCCCAAGCATCCGCTCCTGCAGCGCCTTTCGCTGGAAGCGCCGGGGACGTACGCGCACACCATCAGCGTCGCGAATCTCGCCGAGGCCGTGTGCAACGCCATCGGCGCCAACGCGCTGCTGGCGCGGGTGGGCGTGTACTACCACGACATCGGCAAGATCACCAAGCCGCTGTACTTCATCGAGAACCAGCCGCGCGGCCGCAATCCGCACGACAAGCTGAAGCCGGCGATGAGCGCGGCGGTCGTCCGCAGCCACGTCGTCGAAGGCCTGCGGCTGGCGACGGAGTACCGGCTGCCGCAGGCCGTAAAGGATTTCATCGCGCAGCACCACGGGACGCAGCCCATCTCGTTCTTCCTGGACCAGGCGCGGGCGGCGGATCCCGGAGCGAAGCTGAACCCGGCGGAGTTCGCGTACGGCGGCCCGCGCCCGCAGACGCGCGAGGTGGCGGTGGTGATGATCGCCGACTCGGTGGAAAGCGCCGCGCGGGTGCTGCAGGACCCCACGCCGCCGCGCATCCGCGATCTGGTGGGGCGCATCGTCGACGCCAAGATCGCGGCGGGGCAGCTGGACGAGAGCCCGCTCACGCTGCGCGAGATCAACATCGCCAAGGAAGTGCTCGCCAAGGCGCTGAGCGGGATGTATCATCAGCGCCTCGACTACCCGGCCCCGGCCGGGAACGGCGGCGGCAGCGGTCCGGATGCCGCGCCCGCCGCGGAGCCGGTGGCGGCGGCGCCCGCGCAGCAGGGGGTGGGGAATGGATGAGCTGGACGTGGAGGTGAGCGTGGCCACGGGCGTGGCGCCGCCGGTGGAGGCGGAGCGCATCGAGGCCGCGGTGCGCCACGTGCTGCGCGCGGAGGGGGTGGAGGCCGCGGAGATCTCCGTCGCCCTCGTGGCGGACGACGAGATCGCGGCGCTCAACCAGCAGTACCTGGATCATGAAGGTCCCACGGACGTGATCTCGTTCCACCTGCACCACCGCGGCGAGCCCCCGCTGGGCGACGTGTACGTGGGGGTGGACCAGGCGGCGCGGCAGGCGGCGGGGTTCGGCGCGTCCGTGGCGGAAGAGGTGCTGCGGCTGGCCGTCCACGGCACGCTGCACGTGCTGGGATACGAGCACCCGGAGGGCGAGGACCGCGCCGGCTCGCCCATGTTCGTGCGCCAGGAGGCGCTGCTGAAGGAATTCCTGTCCGGCGGCGAGGGCGCGTGAGCCCGGCCCGCCGCATCCGCCCGATCCACACCCCACTCCGCCCCGCATGATGGCTGTCGCCGCGCCCGACGACGACCTGACCCCGCTGGAGCGCCTCCGCGAGCTGCTGGAGGCGGGCGACGACGAGGGCCTGCGGGCGTTCCTGGAAGAGATCTCGCACGGCTCCGACCTGGCGGACCTGCTGGAGGAGCTGGACGAGGACGACCGCCTGCGCGTGCTGCAGGTGCTGGCGCCCGAGGACCCGGCGCTGGCGGCCGAGGCGCTCGCGGAGATGGAGCCGGAGGAGCATCCGGAAGACTCGCTGGCGGCGCTGCACCCGGACGACATCGCGGCGGTGGTCGCGGAGCTGTCGGACGACGACGCGGCCGACATGATCGGCGAGATGGACCCGGAGGACCGGGACCGGGTGCTGGCCGCGCTGCCGCACGAGGACGCGGGCGACATCCGCGACCTGATGCGCTACGACGAGGAGTCGGCGGGCGGCATCATGACCACCGAGCTGGTGGTGGTGCCGATGGATGCCACCGCCGCGCAGGCGATCGACGAGGTGCGGCGGCAGGCGCAGGAGGTGGAGAACTTCCACGGCGTCGTCTTCGTGGTGGACGGCGACGAGGTGCTGCTGGGGACGGTGTCGCTGCAGGCGCTGGTGACGGCGGATCCGCGCGCGCAGGTGCGGGAGCTGACCAGCGAGCCCGAGGCGGCGGTGCTGCCAGAGACGGACCAGGAAGAGGTGGGACGCGTCCTGTCCCGCTACAACCTGACCATCGTGCCGGTGGTGGACGGCACGGGGCGGCTGCTGGGCGGCGTGACCTTCGACGACGTGATCGACGTCATCGAAGCCGAGACCACGGAAGACATCCTCAAGTTCGGCGGCGTGTCGGGCGAGGAGGAGCTGCGCGGCGGATGGCTGGACGCGGTGAAGTCGCGCCTCCCCTGGCTGCTGGTGAACCTGTGCACGGCGGCGGCGGGCGCGACGGTCGTCCTGCTGTTCGAAGGGACGATCGACAAGCTGACCTACCTGGCGGTGCTGATGCCGATGGTGGCGGGGCTGGGCGGCAACAGCGGCACGCAGGCGCTGGCCGTGACCATCCGCCGCCTCTCCCTCTCCCGCGAGACGACGGAGCAGCGCTGGGGGGTGGTGGGGAAGGAGTTCCTGGTGGGGCTGGGGAACGGACTGGTGATCGGGGGGATCGTCTCGCTGCTGGCGGCGTTCGTGGAGGGGGAGCCGCGGGTGGGAATGGTGGTGATGCTCGCCATGTGGATGAACCTGACGGTGGGGAGCTTCGCCGGCGCGTTCGTGCCCATCGTGCTGGAGCGGCTGAAGGTGGACCCGGCCGTGGCGTCGTCCATCTTCGTGACGGCGTTCACCGACATGTGCGGGTTCTTCCTGCTGCTGGGGCTGGCGACGCGGTTTCTGCTGTAGGGGCCCTCACCCCCCCGACCCCCTCTCCCGCAAACTGCGCGGGAGAGGGGGAGGTGTGAGACCGCAGGCATTCAGCCGCGCAAACCGCGTGAGCGGATAAATCCGCCGCTGGGAAAGCGAGAAGCCCCGCAACCTGCGCGGGGCTCGTTGCCGACGGTTGGGTGCCGCTTCGGCGGGCGTGGCGTCCGTCGCAACCCGCGCAGGCGGGTTTCGTGAGTTTCCAGCCGCGGTTTCAACCGCCATCGAGATGACCGCCGTCGCGCCCGGGTGCCGATCGAACACCGTCTCCTCATCCGCCGTGCCTCTTCCACGACGCGCCCCTTGAACGGCGTCCACCTTTCGGTATATCTTCGTTCATGCTTTCCGAGCTGCGGATCCGCAACTTCGCGCTGATCGACCGGCTCACCGTCCGTCTGGGGCCGGGGCTCAACGTCCTGACCGGCGAGACGGGCGCGGGCAAGTCGATCATCGTGGGCGCGCTCTCGCTGCTGCTGGGCGAGCGCGCGTCCGCGGACGTGGTGCGCGCGGGCGAGGACCGTGCCTCGGTAGAGGGCGTGTTCGACGTGGCCGGGCGCGAGGACGTGGCGCGCATTCTGGACGAGCGCGGCATCGACCCCGACGACGACGGCCTGCTCGTCCTGAAGCGCGAGGTGGCGGTCGAGGGACGCAACCGGGCGTGGATCAACGGCTCGCCCACGACGGCGGCGGTGCTGGGGGAGCTGGGACGCGCGCTGGTGGACCTGCACGGCCAGCACGAGCACCAGACGCTGCTGCGCCGCGACGAGCAGCGCGCCATCCTGGACGCCTACGCCGCCAACGCGCTCCTTCTTTCCCGCGTCCGCGAGGCCCACGGCGCGGCGTCGGCGCTGCGGCGTGAGATCGCGGGGCTGGATTCCCGGCGGCGCGAGGCGGCCCAGCGCGCGGACTTCCTCCGCTTTCAGGCGGAGGAGATCGAGGCCGCCTCCCTTCGCGCGGGCGAGGAGGAGGAGATGGAGGACGAGGCGCGGCGGCTGAGCCACAGCGAGGAGCTGCAGGCGCTCTCCGGTGGCCTGGCCGACGCGGTGAGCGGCTCCGAGCGCGCGCTGCTGCACGAAGTCGGCTCGCTCCGCCGCCAGATCGACCAGCTCGTTCGCATCGATCCCGCGCAGGACGAGGTGCGCGAGCTGTACGAAAGCGCGTACTACTCGCTGCAGGAGCTGGGCGAGCGGATGGAGCGCTACGCCGCCGGCATCGAGCACGACCCGCGGCGGCTGGACGACATCCGCCGCCGGCAGGACCTGGTCTTTCGCCTCAAGTCCAAGTACGGGCAGACGCTGGAAGAGGTGCTGGAGGTCGGCGCCCGCGCCCGCGCGGAGCTGGACCTGCTGGACAACGCGGAGTGGGAGCTGGGCGCCCTGCAGAAGAAGCTGGCGGCCGCGGAGGCGGAGCTGACGGCGGCGGCGGCGGAGCTGACGGCGGCGCGCCAGGTGGCGATGGAGCGGCTGACGGGCGAGGTGAGCGCGGTGCTGCCGGAGCTGGGGATGAGCGGCGGCGCCGTATTCCGCGTGGAGCGCATCCCGCTGGCGGAGGCGGGCCCGTTCGGCGCGGAAGAGGTGGAGTTCCGGGTGTCGCTGAACCGCGGGTTCGAGCCCAAGCCGCTCTCCTACGTGGCGTCCGGCGGCGAGATGAGCCGCATCATGCTGGCCATCAAGACCATCCTGGCGCGGCTGGACTCCGTCCCCACGCTGGTGTTCGACGAGGTGGACGCGGGGATCGGCGGGCGGGTGGCGCTGCAGGTGGGGGAGAAGATGCGCGACGTGGCCGGCACTCACCAGGTGTTCGCCATCACCCATCTGCCGCAGATCGCCAGCCGGGCGCACGTGCACCTGCTGGTGCGCAAGGGCGAGCGCGACGGGCGCACCACGGCGGACGTTCTGCCGCTGGAGGCGGACGACCGCGTGCACGAGATCGCACGGATGCTGGGGGGCGACCCGGAGAGCGCGGTGTCGCTGGAGCACGCCCGCGAGCTGCTGGAGCGCGCCGTGGGGGTGTAGCGGCCAAGTACATACACGTTCTACGCTTGGCCGTAATCAAGAGTATTGGATGGCGGTAGACGTGCGTTTATATTGGATGACCCTGCGTAGTCCCTCCCCCGTTCGACGAGCCTCCTCTCATGCCCGACAATTCCAGCGCACAGAAGAACGTTTCCCCCTGGCTTCTGGGATTCTTCCTGGCCTACTTCGGCGGGATCCTCCCCGTCTTCGCGTGGGGGCTCTGGAGCCTGATCGACAAGAACACGTTTCCCGTCAATGCCGCGCCGGGCGCGGACACCAAGCTGATCCTGGACCAGGGCCAGCTGCTGCTGGCGGTAATGCTGGCCGGCGGCATCGGCAGCTACATCCACGGCGTAAACTCCTTCGTCACGTACGTGGGCAACCGCAGCTTCGTGAGCAGCTGGGCGCCCTGGTACGCGCTGCGGCCCTTCATGGGGATCGCGATGTCGGTGATCTTCTACGTGGTGGTGCGCGGCGGTGTGCTGGTGATGAGCGGCGGGGTGAGCTCGGTGGATCCGTACGCGATGATGACGGTGGCGGCGCTGGCGGGGATGTTCAGCAAGCAGGCGTCGGACAAGCTGGCCGAGGTGTTCGATACGCTGTTCCGCTCGCGCGGCGACGAGGACCGCGGCGACAAGCTGGAGAAGCCGGAGCTCAAGCTGACCGCGCTCAATCCCAAGTCGGTGGCGGCCGGTTCCGACGACACGGTCATCACCGTCACGGGCACCGGGTTCGCGTCGGACGCGGTGGTGAAGTTCGATGACGGCGAGCGCAAGACGACGGTCAACAGCGCCACGGAGCTCACCTTTACGCTGCTCGCCGCGGAGATTGCCGCGGCCGGCGAGCACACGGTGGTCGTCGTCAACCCCGCGGCCGGGGGCGCGGCCAGCAACGAGCTGAAGCTGGCCGTGACCGCCGTGCCGCCTCCGGGCGGGGCGGGGACGTCGGTCCAGGTTCCGGCCGTCGTACGGGAGAACTCGGAGGGCGACCTGGAGGTGGTCTCCGTCGCGCCCGGGGCCTCGGACGCCGAGGACGAGTCCGGCGAAACGGTCGCCGCGGGGAACGCGGGGAACGAGGACGAGGCCGTGGGCTGAGCTGCTTCGAGTCCACCGCGAATGCCGAAGCCCCGCTCACCCGCACTGCGGGTGGGCGGGGCTTCGCGTTCGTGGATGCATCACCGACGTCCGGGAAACGCGGATCGTTCTCCATATCGCGCAGCATACCGAATCCGCGGAAAGACTGCGTCCAGAAGATCGCTGTCATTCTGAGGAAGGCGCCGCGAGAGACCGTCTTCGCGCCCCAGGGCCCGTGCGCCGACCGAAGAATCTTTATCGGGAACGGGAGGGGTCCTTCGCGCCGAGGCTGACGTAGCCGACAGGACCGTGCGCCCATCGTAGAGATTCTTCGGTCGGCGCACAGGCAAGGGTGCGACTGGGAGGGATGGAGCGGGCGCCTCTCTCAGAATGACACCGTCCACTTTATCGGTGCCCTATCCGCATCCTTCTCGAAAAAACGCGGATGGCCCCCTGCCGCATTCCATCCCCCTCCCGTTCCCGACGTCCCCCGGAATCGTGCCTCGTCGGCCGCCACGATCGGATCTCCCGACGGTCGTGTCCGCGAAGGCGGACAGCGTGATGTCGTTGCCGCGATTTCAATCGCTCTCGCGGGCCCCTGATGCCGCCCTCTCACCGGCAGACTCCGCCGAACCCCCATCGACCGCATCCCCCGATCCACCCTCCCGATCCGCAGCCCCGGCGATCCGCCCCGCCGCACCCGCTGACCTTCCCGTTTCCGGCTGCGTCGCGGGTGGCCGCGATGCCGGCGGTGTCGTGGGCGGCTCGGCGACGACCGGAGGCGGCGGATTCGTCGCGGGCGGCGTCGCTGGCGGGGGCTCCGTGACGACGGGACGCGGCGGATTCGCCGGCTGCGGCTCCGCGGCGGGGACCGTGTCCGGGTGCACGTGCGAGGGAACGGTGTCGAGCGGCGCGCCGGGAGGCGGGATCACGCTGTCGGGGCCGCCGCCGGGGAGCAGCGCCCGGAAGCGCCGCGGGTCCACGAAGATGCGCCCGGTCAGCCGGACGGAGAAGGCGTCCGGCGCCTGCATCGTCCCCAGCACCGCCTGGGACGCGGCGAGCGTCAGCTCGAACGGCACCGCGGCCCGGCCGCGCGCGAACGCCTGCAGCGACGAGTAGCGCAGGCCCAGCCCCAGCGCGTGCATCGCCCCGCCCGTGCGCCACTCGAAGTCGCTGGGCAGCACCGGCACCGAGTCCGTCGACGCGTAGCGCGTGCGGGCCTGGGCCAGCAGCGCGTACTCGCCGTTGAACGAGATCTCGTCCGTCAGCCGCCAGCGCGGCGTTACCGAGAACGCCAGGCGCGGCCCCGGCGAGCGGCGCAGCGTGTGGAGCGTGGTATCCACCGGAAACGGCATCGCGGCCGTGAACGACTGGCGCTGCACGTCGGCCGGGAGCAGCCAGTCGCCGCTGGCGGAGACGTTCACGTACCAGCGCTGGGTGAGAAAGACGTCGTTCAGCACGTCCACGCCCACCCCCAGGTGCCCGCCCCCCGGCGGCAGCTCCGTCGCCAGCCGCGTGTCGCCGCTGCCGGTGGGAAGCCGCAGCCGCACGCCCACGCTGGTCCGCAGCGAGCGGCGGACGACGCTGTCGGGATACGGCCACCCCGGCGGCCCCGCGATCAGCAGAAAGCGCGCGCCCAGCTGGATGTCGCCCAGGTGGTAGGGGCGGCGGGTGGAGACGATCCCCAGCGCCGCCGCCTCCGCGTCCGACAGCTGCGCGCGCAGCCCCGGCCGGGCCAGCAGCTCCTCGAAGTTCACGGGACGCGTGGGGAGCTCCAGCGTGTCACCCTCCTCCGTCTCCCGCAGCCGGCTCTGCAGCTCGATGGCGTCCGGTGACCCGGCCACGGGAAGCAGCAGCCCGCGCCCCAGGTCGGCGTACCGCGCGTCCACCGCGGCCAGCACGGCGCGGTTGGCCACCGTGTCGGGGTTCAGCCCCAGCGTGGCGCCCGCGAAGTACGGGCCGAACACCACCGTGCCGCTGCGCTCCAGCGGCACCGTGGCGAACACCGTGAGCCGGTGGGTAAGCCCGTAGCGCACGTTGAACGGCACCGAGCGCACGTCCCCCGCAAAGCGCAGCGAAAGCGCGCCCGCCGTCAGCGAAAGCGGGTCCGAGGCCGAGTCGGGGTCCTCGGTGTTGGCGAACAGGTCCGCCAGGCCGGCGCGCACGGGCTCCACGCGGCCGGCCAGCAGCCGGTCGGCCAGCACCTGGTAGGGGCCAAACAGGTCCGCGCCCAGCGGCTGGCCGTCCAGGCGCGTGTCCCAGCCCGTGTACGAGCCGGTGGCGCTCACCTCCAGCAGGCCGCGCGGCAGCACCCACGCCTCCGCTTCCTGGGCGGCGGCGCGCGCGGGGGCGGCCGCGGCCGCAAGGGCGAGCAGGGCCCGTGCGGCCCGGGACGACAGCTTCATCCGCCGAAAGTTCAGTGAGCGGGGAGGGAGAAAACGTGCGTCTACAGGGGGGTGACGGTAGCGTCCGCGCGGGGCGCTGTCAAACCGCGGCGGAGTGAACAAATGCCTTGCGGGGGGTTGACTGGGAGCCGCCGCGCCGATACATTCGCCGGGCGTTCGCGGCCTCTTTGGGGGCCGCGAACGCGCATCGGCGCCGTAGCCAAGTGGTAAGGCAGAGGACTGCAAATCCTCCACCCCCGGTTCGAATCCGGGCGGCGCCTCTCGGCCGGGTTCGCCCCGCCGATACCGTCAGCCCGCGGGGTTGACGGAAAGCATTGCCGGCGCTAGTTTTGGCGCTCTCTGCCCCGTTCGTCTAGTGGCCTAGGACATAGCCCTCTCAAGGCTAAAACACGGGTTCGATTCCCGTACGGGGTACTGGTTGTTTGAGAAATCTGGAGGGCAAAGGGTCAGGTCCCCGCAGGAAGCAGCCCACTCTCCGGCGCGGGCGCGGGTACCCCCCGGCCCGCGATACGGTCGCTTAGCTCAGCTGGTCCAGAGCGCTCGCTTCACACGCGAGAGGTCATAGGTTCAAATCCTATAGCGACCACTTTCCACGAAAGCCCCCGCCACGTCATGTGGCGGGGGCTTTCGTGTGTCGGATGATGGCGAACGGCCGGCGTCGGTGCCCTTACTCTCGCACTTTCGCACTCCCGCACTTTCGCACTGCTGTTCTGGGCGTGTCCCTCCGCTGCGCTCCGGGCCGGGCTGCGCGCGCAGTAGGCAACGATACAACTGTTGCCAACTGCGCCGAGCCCCCGGCGCTCACCATCCTCGATCCGTTTCCGCCACGCTCGTGCATGCGCGCCGTGTTCTGTGCGGCCGGCGAGTTCCTTGACACAACAGACCGGCGACATGCTTGACACGTTCCCTCCCCGTGGGACCCGTGCGCAGCCGGAACCCACAGTTCAGGCGG
>DASTVC010000537.1:0-10897 GCA_035759295.1 Longimicrobium sp.
CGCGCTCCGGACAGAGATCCTTCGGTCGGCGCACGGGCTGGTACGCGATTCCGCGGGTGTCGAGCGGGCGCCTCGCTCAGGATGACACGTGGGGGCAGAATGTCTGAACCCCAACCGGAACGATGCTCGGCAACCCGGTATTACGCCGTGGAATCCAGCCCACGGTCGCCGAAGGGAGATCCTTCGGTCGCGCGCCGATTGCGTTGCGAGCAGCGAGGCCTCGCGCGGCGCTCCCTCAGGAAATCAACTTGTGGATTCGGTATCCGAGGAAACGCGGCTACGGGCGCGGCGTGGCCGGCGGCTGCACACCTTCGGAGGTGATACGGTTCTCCGGGCCGCCCGTGGTCTGCCAGCGGGTAAGGCGGCCCTGCAGCACATCTACCGCGTTCACGGTGCCCCGCTCGGCGCCGAAGACGGAGAGGGTGAGGTAGGGGAGGAACGGCTTCTCGCCAGGCTTGGCGACGGTCAGGAAGGCGCTGGTGGCGCGCTGGGCGCCGCAGCGCACGTCGCCGCCGGCTGCGGAGCCGGCCATCAGCCCCGCCATCACCACGTCCTCCAGCGTGCGGCCGGCGGCGCGCGCCTGCTGGATGGCCGCCATCGCGCGGTCCAGCACCTCCAGCCCCGCCAGCGAGTTGCCCTGCACCAGCACGTCCTCCGCGCGGCGCTCGCCGTGATAGCCGGCGGTCGCGATCCCCGTGAACTGCACCATCCCGCCGGTGAGCGTGGCGATGGCGTACTGCCGGTCCTGCACCTGCGCATCCACAGACGGCGCGGTGACGGCGCGCAGCACGGAATCCGGCGCAATCCCCTGCCCCAGCAGGTCGCTGGCGTGCTGGATGGCGGCGTCGTTCCCGATGGCCTGCGCGATCAGCACGCCGCGGCCGGGCATCAGCCGCATGATGCCGTACACGTCCGACGTGCACGACGCGCCCCCGACGGCGATCCACCCACGCGTGCGGTCCAGCACGACGATGGACCAGGTGGCGTGGGCCGGCCGCGGCACGAATGGCAATAGCAGGACAGCCGCGACCAGCGCGCGGCGAAAGATCACAGACATGGAGTGGCTCCTGGAATCCCACGGTGGGAAAGCGGGCGGACCCGCCTCTCGGATCCGCCCGCTTTCGACAGCCACCAGCGCCCGCGGGTTTGAATCGCGCGTCAGCGGCGCCCCGGCGGCACGGGGACGATCAGCTCGTATTCCGGGATCGCCTCCACGGCCTGCACCTCCGCGCGCTGGCCGCCGGCGCCGAAGTCCGTCGGGCGGAGCGAGGCGGGGATGAAGACGGGCGCGTCCGCACGCAGCGGGAGGATCTGCAGCTCCAGCGGCCCGCGGCGGAGGGCATCCGCGTACCGCTTGAGGCCGACGCGCCAGGGCAGGCCGTTGAAGAAGTTGTCCGTCAGCAGCTCGCCGCCCGCGTACAGCCGCGCCTGGTCGCCTGTGTAGCGAATTTCCAGGAACAGGTCGCTCAGCCCCTCCAGTGCGTCCGGCGGCACCTCGATGCGCCATCGTCCCGCGCCCTCCCACGCGGAATCGCTCGGTACCAGCGCGATCTCCACCGTCCGCCACGTCACCGCGTTGTACAGCGTCACCGGCGGCGCCGCGTCCGCCTCGCGCGCCTGGCTAACGGAGACGGTGGCCGGACGGGGCGGACGCGCGGCGGTGTAGCGGGTGAAGATACCGTCCCGGCCTTCCGCCGTCAGACCCTCCGGCGCACGACTGAAATCCGGGTAGACGGCCAGCGAGAAGCCGGAGCCGCCGCGCGAGCGCAGGTGGATGCGATCTTCATCCACGAACACATCCTGTGGCGAGATCAGCAGGCGCCGCAGTCCGCCCGCCGTCGTGACGGTCAGGTTCTCCGCCTGCTCCTGCGAAAGCAACACGATGCGGATGATCTCCCCGCGCCCCGCGCGCGAGACGATGACGGGACCGGGGCCCGTAGGCACGTTCCGCACGTAGATACGGCTCCCCAAGCGCGACACCGTGGCATCCGGCGCATCCAGCGACCCGACCCCGCTCGACTCGAACACGAACTCCGGCGCGATCCCCGGGATGGCGAAGAACACCCAGACCGGCGGGCCGCCCTCCATCGACACGCGGGTAAGGAGCTGCGCCGTGCTGTACGTCAGCGTGGTGCCGTCCATCCGCAGGTTCACCGGCCAGATGCCGTACGCGCCCGAGGGGATGTCGATGGGCCTCTCCGGGACCCGCACCTTTTCCCCCAGCAGGTTCAGCGTCACCTGCACATCCTCGCGTGGCGGCAGCGGGTAGTCGCGCAGCTGGTTGTTGAAGAAGATGAAGCCGCGATCCCCCAGCGTCCGCGCGGAGACGCGGAAGACGGTGGTATCCGCCGGGTTCGCGGGGACGGCGGACGGGCGGCGCGGCACCATGGGCGCCAGCTCGTCGCCGAACTCGTTCAGGAAGTGGTGCACCAGCCGCGTCTTGCGGTACGACGCGCGCATCTCGCCAAACTCGCTGAGCGGCGCCTGAAAGTCGTACGAGCGCACCGGTACGTCGGTGGGGTAGCCGGTGCGCTGCGACTCCTGCAGCGTCGTCCGCCGCCCCACGGGGTTGGTTCCGCCGTGGAACATGTAGTAGCCGTACAGGTTGTTCCCCGAGCCGACCTGCACCGGGAGCATCGCCGCCGCGTCGTCCGCGCCGATGACGGGGCGGCGGTGGTAGGTGTTCTGGATGCCGGCGCCGTACTCCGCGCCCAGGAATGGGTAGCGCGCCAGCGCCTGGTGCGACGTGGGATTCAGCTGCTGCGCCGGCCCCTGCGCACCCATGTTTCCCGCCCACCGGTTCTCGAAGCGGAACGCGTACACCTCCCCCGGCGGCAGCTGCTGGATGGATGCGTCCCACGGCATGTCAGGATAGCCGCCGAACACGGGGATCACCTCCGCAGGCGGCAGCACGGTGTTGTCCCACCCGGTCACCGTGTAGAGCGGCACGTCCAGCCCCACCCGCCGCGCCATCCGCTTCAATTCCAGGATGTGCTCCTCGCCACGCAGCGGCCCGCGCGCGTTGTACTCGTTCTCCAGCTGAATGCCGATCACCGGCCCGCCGTCCTTCCACAGCAGCCCGCGCAGCTGCTGGCCAATCTGCTGGTAGAAGCGGTCCACGCGGCCCAGGTACACGGGATCGTTGCTGCGGATGTTCGTCCCCACCCGGCGCACCAGCCAATCGGGCAGCCCGCCGTTGCGCACCTCCGCGTGTGACCACGGCCCTATGCGCGGATACGCGTACATCCCGTGCTTGCCCACCAGCTCCACGAAGCGCCGCAGGTCGCGCTGCCCCGACCAGTCGAAGCGCCCCTCCTCCTCCTCGTGGTGAATCCAGATGACGTACGAGGCGACGATCTGCACACCCGCCGCCTTCATCTTCAGGATCTCCTCTTCCCAGTACTGCTCCGGGTACCGCGAAAAGTGGAACTCGCCCATCACCGGCACCCACGGCTCCCCGTCGCGCGTCAGGTAGCGGCTGGTGGCGCCGATCACGTGGCCCTCCGGCGACCGGTTCGATCCCAGGCGCAGAAAGCCTGTCTCCACCGGCGGCGGCGCCTCCGTCGCGTCGATCACCATCTCCTGGCCCGACGCGCCGCCCGCGTGGACCCCCAGCGCGAGCAGGACGGCGAGAAAGCGCCACGTGTGGGGCTTGGGGCTCATCGCGGGGTTCCGGTTGGGCGTGTAGCTCGAGCGTGGGACCTGTGTCCATCCGCAGGTACAGCGTCCGGGCGGCGCACGCAACAACACGACTGAGTCCACCGGCATCGCCATTGCGTTCAGCTTGCGCGTGCACTTGCGTTTTGCTTGCGGATGAATTAGCGTTGAATCATCCAGGCACTCGGAGGCGATGGAGATGACGGCTACGGCGCTACTCACGGGATCACGGCAGGAGATTGAAGAGGTCGGCACCGATCCGCGCATCGAGGCTGCGGAGGCCGCGATGGACCGCTTCGAGCGCACGGGCGCGGTGCGCGACGCCAGCACGTACGCCCGGTCCTGCTATTCGCTGGTCCACGAGGTCGTGCACCAGCAGTTCCCCGACGAGGTGCGCGGGAACGCCCTGCAAATGGCGGGCATCAAGGTCATCGACGCGGGCATGTCGTTCCGCATCGACGACGATGCGCCGGGGGGATGGCTGGTGTGGGCGCTCGCGCATGAGCTGCGCGACCTGGCCGCCTCGTGCGGCGTCTCCGTCGAGTCCATCCGCGCGCCGCGGCCCAACGCGGGCAACCTGCGCAGCCGCCTGGTGATTACGGCCGACTTTCTGAGCACGCTTACGCGCGAGGTGCTGCGCGTTACGGGGAGCGAAAGCGCCCTGGGCGAGATCCAGCAGACCTTCGGCCTGAGCAGCGCCGAGACCGGCGCGCTGTTCGGCGTCACGCGGCAGGCGGTTGACCAGTGGAGAAAGAACGGCGTTCCCAACGACCGGCTGGCCGACGTGGAGCGCACCCGGGACGTGGCGCGCGTGCTGTACGAAGAGCTGATCCCCGAGCGCATTCCGCAGGTGGTTCGCAACCCGGCGCGCGGGCTGGGCGACCGCACCATCCTGCAGGTGCTCGCGCTCCCTGACGGCACCGAGCGCGTTCGCGCGTACCTTGCCCGCCTGTACTCGTTCGAGGGCCGATGAGGCGGGTGGGGCGCGGGGGCACCTACTATCGCGTATGCAAGGCGGGGTGGACGGACTGCGGGGACACGTCGCACTCGCAGATCCGCGGCGGCCGCTGGAACGCGCCGGGCGCGCACCGGGTGCTGTACCTCAACCGCACCATCCGCATGGCGGCCCTGCAGGCGCACGACAACTTCACGGGCGAGGCGCACAGCCTGTTCGACCTGCGCCCCGACCGCCGGCCGCATCTGCAGGGGTTCGACGTCCCACGCGCGGACTACGTGGACGCGGTGACGGATGACGGGGTGGTCGCGCTGGGCCTGCCCGCCACCTACCCGGACGGCATCGGCTGGGACGTCTGCCAGCGGATTGGCGGAGAGGCGTACGACGGGGGCGAGCCGGGGATCGCGTGCCGGACGGCGTGCGCGGGCGGGGACGATCCGGACCACGAGGAGATGGCGCTGTTCGACCGCGACGGGCAGCCCGCCAGCCCCGGCCAGCGCTGGACCTTCGCGGAGTGGTTCCCCACGGGCGGCATCTGACGGCGGCGGCTCCGCAGATCGAGCACGGGCGATACGAATCGGCGTATCGCCCGCGCTTGTTCATCCACCGGCAACGATCTTGTAGGTGGATGCGCGTCGAACGCATCCGCGGCGGCATCCACCGCACACGTATCTCCATCCATCGATCCGGCATGAGCGAAACCACCCTCCACGCGGAGGTGCTGCACACCACAGCGGGGGATTTTCCGCTGCACGAGTACCGGCTGGGGCTGGGCGGGCGCACGTGGAGCATCCTGCACTCCGAGTCGGTGCTCAGCCGCGACGACGAGGCGCACTTTCTAATGGAGCTCAAGGAGCGCCTGCCGTACGGTGTGGTGCTGTGGCCCGCCGCCATCGGCCTGGCGCACGAGGTGGCGGCACGCGCGGACGACTTTCGCGGCAGGCGGGTGCTGGAGCTGGGCGCGGGGACGGGCCTGCCGGGGATTGTCGCGGCGTCGCTCGGCGCGCGGGTGGTGCAGACCGACAAGCAGGAGCTGGCGATGTCGGTCTGCCGGCGCAACGTGGAGCGCAACGGCGTGGACTCCATCGAGCACCGGCTGGTGGACTGGGTGGATTGGGACGATGCGGAGCGCTACGACTGGATCATCGGCTCCGACATCCTGTACGGCGAGTCGATGCACCCGTACCTGCGCCGCATCTTTGCGTCGAACCTGGCGCCGGGCGGCCGCATTCTGCTCTCCGACCCGTTCCGCGCGCCCAGCCTGCGCCTGCTGGAGGCGATGGAGGCGGAGGGGTGGACGATCGGGATGACGAAGTGGACCATCGCCCGGGACGACACGCCGCGCCCCATCGGCCTCTTCGACCTGGCGCCGCCGCGGTAGATGGTCGCTGGCTGGACGACCGCCGTTGCACGCGCGGGAGAGTGGAACGTGAAGGGTGTCATTCCGAGACCCGGCCACACTGTCGTCGGCCTCTCGCGCGACGCGTTGCAGGGCCGAGGAATCTACTTTCGGATTGCGCGAGGGCAGCCGCGGCAGCCCGCTCCGCACGTGCGGTCTGCACGAGGGCTGGACAGGGTCAGTTTCCGGGCGATCGAACAGGCTACGAGGAGGCGGAGGGTAGATTTCTCAGTCGCGCGCCGGGTTTGTCGCAGGGACAGCTCCACGCGGCGCTCCTTCGAAATGACAGTGTGGAGGCGCGGCAGACCGTGCGACGATGCAGGAAGGTGCAGCGGCACCTGCGCCGGCGAGGATTCCGGGAGACCATTCCGGCCCCACACGCTTGCCGGGATACCTCCGCGCGCACTATCGTCCGCCGCGATCGGAACGTGGTTCACCTTTCCAGAGAATTCCCATGACCATTCGGCATCGCTGCGCCGTGGCGGGCCTTTCGGCGCTCGCGGCGTGTGCCCCCGCCACCATCCAGAACGCCCCCGACGCCCCGGCCCCGTCGACCGCCGCGCCCTCGATGGCGGCTCCTTCGGCGAGCGGCGCGCAGGACTCCATCGACATCAAGCTGGCTCGCTACACGCCCGTGCGGCTTACCACGGACCTGCCGCTGAGCGACGCCGACCGGCGGATGATTCCGCTGCTGATCGACGCGGCGCGGGAGATGGACGCGCTCTTCAAGCTGCAGACGTACGGCAACCTGGACTCGCTGATGGCCTCCATCCAGGATCCGCGCGTGCGGCGGTACGTGGAGATCAACTACGGGCCGTGGGACCGGCTGGCGGGGAACGCGCCCTTCCTGCCCGGCGTGGGCCCCAAGCCCGACGGTGCCACGGCGTACCCCACGGACATGACGAAGGAGGAGTTCGAGGCGCAGACCGCCGCGGGCGGCGCGCGCGCGGACTCGCTCAAGAGCCTGTACACGGTGGTGCGCCGCGGCCCGGACCGGCGGCTGGTCGCGGTGCCGTATCACGTAGCCTTCCGGCCGCAGCTGCAGCGCGCGGCGGACAAGCTGCGGCAGGCCGCGGCGCTGGCGCAGGACCCCGGGCTGCGCCGCTACCTGGAGCTGCGCGCCGACGCGCTGCTTACGGACGACTTTCAGCCCAGCGACATGGCGTGGCTGGACATGAAGAGCAATCCGCTGGACGTGGTGATCGGCCCCATCGAGACGTACGAGGACGCGCTCTTTGGCTACAAGGCGTCGTACGAGTCGTACGTGCTGATCAAGGACCAGGAGTGGAGCCGCCGCCTGTCGCGCTACGCCGCGCTTCTCCCCGATCTGCAGCGCGGGCTTCCCGTCCCCGAGGCGTACCGGGCCGAGACGCCGGGGACGGATGGCGACCTGAACGCGTACGACGTGGTCTACTACGCGGGCGAGAGCAACTCCGGGTCGAAGACCATCGCCATCAACCTGCCCAACGACGAGCAGGTGCAGCTGCAGAAGGGCACGCGCCGACTGCAGCTGCGCAACGCCATGCGCGCCAAGTTCGACCGCATCCTGGTGCCCATCGCCAACATGCTCATCGCGCAGGACCAGCGGCGGCACATCACCTTCGACGCGTTCTTCGGGAACACCATGTTCCACGAGGTGGCGCACGGGCTGGGGATAAAGAACACCATCAACGGCCGCGGCACCGTGCGTGAGTCGCTGCGCGACCAGGCAAGCGCGCTGGAAGAGGGGAAGGCCGACGTGCTGGGGCTGTACATGCAGGTGCAGCTGCAGGGAATGGGCGAGCTGCAGGGCGACGTGATGGACAGCTACGTCACCTTCCTGGCCAGCATCTTCCGCTCGGTGCGCTTCGGCGCGAGCAGCGCGCACGGGCGGGCCAACATCGCGCGCTTCAACTACTTCAAGGAGCGCGGCGCCTTCTCGCGCGACGCGGCCACCGGTACCTACCGCGTGGACCCCGTGCGCATGCGCCAGGCGATGGACGCCCTTTCCGCGCAGATCCTGCGCTTTCAGGGCGACGGCGACTACGCCGGCGTGCAGGCGTTCATGGAGCGCTACGGCGTGATCGACGCCCAGCTGCAGGGCGACCTGGACCGCCTTGCCGGCGCCGGCATCCCCGTCGACGTGGTGTTCGAGCAGGGCACCAGCGTCCTGGGCCTCTGATCGATTCCGCAGATCGATGTCGTTCGCAGGGGCGGAGCACCGGGCGTGCTCCGCCCCCGCGCGCTTTCTGCCCGGGATGAGCGGGTGAACCCGCTGCTGGGAAAGCGGTAGTGGGTCAGTTTGGACAAAGTGGGCGGCGAAAATGGACACGGGCCGGGTCGCAATGACCCGACCCGTGTTGCGTGTGGGCTCTGGACGGCGGGGAGTCTATTAACGAGGTTCCCCGGCCTCACCTACCCTGCTTTGAGCGATTGCCCACGCGCCTACACCACCCCGTTCTTCGGTCCAAACCTCACCATGAACCGTCCGGGCGGTACGGGAGAGAAACGCATCAAGGCGGCACCTCCTGTCTAACGGTGCGCGCTGGCGGTGGCAAATGTGCCCCCGTCGCCGTTGAATACGCCGCTCACTCCCGCTGGGTTTCACCGTCCCACGGCTCCTCCCGCAACCTGCCGATCCACTCCGGCGGCTCGAGACCGCTTTCGCGAAACTCCCGCTCCAGAAGATCGACGTAGCGCCTGCGCGCTGCCTCCCGGTTCTCTGGCGTGTAGCCGCTCAGTATGTGCAGCGCGATCTTGGCAAGCTCCAATTCGTCCGGCTCCGCGCCGCTCCCGATGTATCCGTCCTTCACTCCTTACCTCCTCTGTACCGGACCCGTAAGTCTCGCAGGAACGCCAGCAGTTCGGCAACGGCGTCGGCCCGCCGGTCCGCTGGCAACCCCGACAGAAGCACCTCGCACGCGCTTGCGTCCGCAGCCGGTCCAGCCTCACGCGTGTAGTACAGCGCGAGTAAACGCCGGATGCGCGGGTGCGGCCTAGTGCCCCGGTAGAGAAAGTGGTGGAGAGTCGTTCTTCCGACTCCGCTCCGCTCCGCGACACCCCGCAAAGACGACCGCTCCGACTCCGCCAGTACGAACGCGCGGAGCGTGTCCAGCGGGATTGCGCGCAACTCCTCTCGCGTAGGCTCATCGCTCATAAGGTTGCCACCTCCCGCCCTTCCGCCTGCAGGATAGGCCGTATGGCGTCGGCCAGCGCCTTCCGCACCCGTGGCCGGTTCCAGTTCGGCAACCGCTCCACAATCAGGTTGAGCGCGACCGCTTCCAAGTCGAGTTCTACCGGCTCTTGCATCCCTTCCTCGAACGCCTCTACCGCATCCCAGAGCTTGGCGCTGGGCTCACCCCCTTCCATGAAGTGGCGGAACCGCTTGGCGCTCACCCCCAGCAGTTTGATGAGCAGCGGGCGCGGGATGGATTGCAGTTGAGTACGGATCGTTGAGCGTACGATCTCGTTGCTCAACGCGTGGTAAAGCGCGCGTATCACTTCGTCGGAATCCGCCATCCCCGCACCCCCTCCCGCCCTTGTGATTTGTGGACGAAGTAAACAACATGGGTGCGCCCTGTCCTTGCCCGGCTCGCCGCGCCGGGATACAATCCGGAGTGCACCCCGCCAATTAGTAATCAAAAGCAATCACTCGCGCCAGAGTCGCGCGGGGGTGCCCCTATGAGCGGCACCCCGGAGCCGGACGTGCCGCTCGGTGCGATCCGGGAAGCGGCGCGGGGCTTACTGGCGACGCTATCGGAGCGTGCGGCAGCGGCTTCCGTGGGGATGAGCCAAGCCGGTTTTCGGAAGTTTCTGGAGGGGTCCAAGCCGCAGACGAAAACGCGAGAGACGCTTAAGAAGTGGTATCAAGAGCAGGTAAAACGCGCGGGTTCTCTAGACCCTGAATCCGCCGCCGCCGCCATTGAACTACTTGTCTGCGGCGCTCCACAGTCGGAACGCGCGAACCTGCGGGTTGGGCTTCTCCGGTTGCTGCGGAGTGCGTACGGCGCGTCAGGGAACGTGCCGGAATGGTTGCGGGAGAACGTAGGGGTTGGCACCGGCGCGGCAGTCGATTACCTTGCAGATGATGCGTATCCGCTCAAGCAAGGGAAGCCGATGAAAAACAGAGCACAGACCCGCCCACGCGAGCGGGACGCGAACCTCACGGCCTTCCGGGTCGTTCAGGAAGCAACCGCAGATGATGAGCGTGAGCCCCCGCCAGAGAAGCCGGAGAAAGACCCGTCTGCCGTCGCGCTTGGAAGGCGGGGCGGGGTGAAGGGCGGGAAGGCGCGGGCGGCGAACCTGACGCCAGAGGAACGGAGCGCCAGCGCGCGCAGGGCAGCGGCGGCACGGTGGGCCAAGAAAGAGCCTTAGTCACGCCCGGATAGCACTAAGAACATGGGGGAGCGGCAGTTGCCCGCTCCCCCTTTCTTGTGCTCTATCCTAAGGGGTTCCATCCACACGTCCACTAGGTTAAAATGCGAGATGGGCGCTAGTCGTCACGCCAAGTTCGTATTCGTCACAACGTGTTCGTGACTTTTTGTCACAACGGTTGACCCGGCGGCGCCGCCGGCCTATCTTCGGTTACGAGAAAGAGCGCGTTCGTCCCTCACCGAAAGGGGCTGATCCAATGGATGGCATGGATGCGATGCTGATGCAGGCAATGGAGGAGCTCGAAGTGGTCGCGAAGCGAAAGCGCGACTTGGAGGGCTTCATCCTCATCTGTAGCGAATACAGGCGGGCGGGGCGGCCCAACGCTCTGGCACAGGTGGTGGTTCCGCCGGGCATGTCGCCCGCCGCGCCCCTGGTGGAGGGGGACCGGGCGTCAATCGCGGAGCACCCGCGCCGCCCCGGCGTCGATCTGGCGGACCCGGACCTGTCGCTCGTAGATGCCGCCGCGAAGGTGC
>DASTVC010000538.1:0-6492 GCA_035759295.1 Longimicrobium sp.
GCGGGGGACACGCGGGCGGCGGCTACGCGGGTGCGGGCGGCGCCGTGCTGGAAGTCGTCAGCTCCGAGACGCTGCGCGAGCCGGTGCGCATCGAGGGGGAGGTCACGCTGGGGCGCAAGCCGGAGCCCGGCGTGCAGGCCACCGGCGACCGCTACATGTCCGGCCGCCACGCCCGCTTTACCGCCCGCGGCGGCCGGGTGACGGTGACGGACCTGGACTCCAAGAACCGCACCTTCGTCAACGAGCAGCCCCTTCCTCCGCACCAGGAGCGCGCCCTGAACGTGGGCGACACGGTGCGGATGGGGAACACGGTGCTCCGCCTGACCCACGCCGGCTGAAGCAATCGTGCTGGATACCGTACTCGACTGGATCCTGCGCGGGGTGGTGATCGCGTTCGGCGCGGGGGCGCTGGTGGCGCTGGCCCGCTGGCTGCGCGCCGCCTTTCGCGAGCGCCGCGAGCGCTGGGCCATCCGCCTGGCGCTGGCCATGCTCGTCCTGGCCGCCGTCTACACGGTGGGCCACGCCCGCATGCTGTTGAAGTCGGAGGAGATTACCGAAGGCCGCCTGGCGTGGCGCCAGTACGGCGACCCGCGCGAGGCGGAGCGCAACCGCGGCGACGTGCGCGGGTGGATTCTGGACTGCACCGGCGAAGACGCGCTCGCCCTGGCGCGCTACGGCCTGCGCGACGGCGAGGTGCAGCGCGTCTATCCGCTGGGTGAGGCGGGCGCGAACCTCATCGGCGGCGGGACGGGGGCGGAGGACCGCGACTACACGGTGGAGCGGCTGTTCGCCCGGCACCTGCGCGAGCCCATCAAGTTCTCCGAGCAGAGCGAGCTGCACGCGGTGGGGCAGGACCTGCGGCTGACGATCTGCTCCGCGCCCACCCGCGCCGCGTGGCGGCTGCTGGACGCCACCAACCTGAACGGCGCCATCATCGTGCAGGACGTGCAGACGGGGGCCATCGTGGCGTACGCGGCGTCGGGGCGCGCGACGGACCCGCCGTTCGGCATCAAGCGCTACGCACCGCCGGGGTCCGTCTTCAAGCTGGCGCTGGCGGCCCTGTGGTGGGAGAACGACCTCCCCGACACGCGCATGCCGTGCCCGCCGTACATCCAGATCGGCAACGCGCGCATCCGCAACTTCGAGAGCCACGAGTATCCGTCCATCACCATCCCCGACGGCATGCTGCGGGTGAGCTGCAACACCGCGGCGGTGCGCATGGCGCTGGAGATGCGCCAGCAGCTGGGGGTGGAGGCGTTCCGCGACGCGTACCAGCGCTTCGGCTTCGTCCCCTATACCGACGGCACGCCGCCTTCCACCGACAAGGACTTCTGGAACTCGGGGAACGACGCGTGGACGTCGCGGATGACGCCGCCGCCCGTGCGGGTGCGCTTCGCCAAGCGGTTCAGCCAGCATGAGTGGGGGCAGATCGCCATCGGGCAGGGGCCGGTGGACGTCACCCCGCTGGCCGTATCGCGCTTCCTCCAGGCCATCGGCAACAGCGGGGTCATGCTGCCGCCCACGCTGGAGTGGGAGCAGCTGGAAAAGCGCGGCGAGGGGCGGCGCATCATGAAGGAGACCACCTCGCGGCGGCTGCAGCAGGCCATGCTGATGGTGGTGGATTCCGGCACCGCGGCCGGCGCGCAGCCGCGCTTCGCCGCCACGGGGTGGGACCTGGGGGGGAAGACGGGGACGGCCGACGTGGCCGGAGCGTCGCGCCCCGACGCCTGGTTCGCGGGGCTGATGTACGGCCCCGACCACCGCGCGCGGTACACGATTGTAGTCTACCTGCAGCACGGCGGGCAGGGCGGGCGGGTGGCGGCTCCCATCGCGGGGGAGATGACCAAGTTCATGTCCCAGCAGCCGCAGTTCGTCACGCCGGGGAGCGGGGAGACGAACACGCCGCAGCAAACGGCGTCGGCCGGAGGGCGGCGCTGATGGCCCTCCGCGACCTGTTCCGGCCCAAAGCCCGTGTGGACGCGGCCGCGCCGGAGGGCGTCACCGTCCGCATCAAGCCGCACAACCTGCCGTCGGAGCAGCGCGCGGGGCGCGTGGTCCCCAGCTTCCTGTGGTGGGGGCTGCTGCTGGCGTCGGCCTTCTACGTGGCGGCGCACTTCTCCATCGTCACCGGGGTGTGGCCGCAGCACGGCACCAGTCCGGGGGCGGGCGGCACCTTCGTCCGCGACGGGGTGGCGCTGGCGGCGTGGATCGCCGTCCTGGTCGCGCTACGGAGCCTGGGGTACCGGGGAAGCTGGGCGCTGGTGGTGCTGCCGATCATGATCTTCAGCATCACCCGTCCGACCCAGTTCCAGATCTTTACGGACCCCGCCTACCAGGCGACGGGATCCGCCCGGGCGCGGGCGAACGACCTCAAGGCGACGCGGGCGCGGCTGACGTCCATCGAGCGAGCTTATTCGGAGGAGCGGCGCGCGGTGGTCTACCAGGGGAACCCGCCGGAGATCCCGGACCCGTTCGAGCGGGCGGTGGAGCGCGAGGCGGAGTCACGCGGCTTCATCGCGCGGTCGGCGGCGCACTTCTCCGTCTTCCTGGCGCCGTTCGCGCTCCTCGTCGGCTTTCTGCTCTCCCGCGAGCCGACGGTGATGCGCTGGGTTCGGAACCGGCGATTGATTCCCTTCATCCCCACCCTGGCCGTCTTCTTCGTGCTGACCATCGGGTTCACGAAGCTGGGCAAGGTGGGGGGGATGACGCCGTGGGAGCTGTTTCTCCCCATCTTCATCGTCATCTGGGCGGCGACGCTGGCGGAGGATGCGTACAATCTCGCCAGACCCGGGGCGGTGATGGAGCCGCGGCGGCTGCTGAACCTGTTCCTGTACGGCGCGGGGCCCGTCATCCCCTTCCTCATCATCCGCGAGCTGGGCCTTTCCATCGTCCTCGCGGGATCGCTGGCGGCGATGCTGCTGGTGGGGACGCGGCGGGGATGGTGGGCGGGGTTGATGCTGGTGGTCTGGGTGGCGCTGGTGTTCGCCGCGTTCAACGTGGACGAGCGCTCGGCGACGCGGCTTGAGCTGGCGTACGATCCGTACAAGAATCCGGCGGAGATGACGCAGCCGGAGCAGGAGCGCTGGGCGGCCAAGCTGCACCAGATGAAGCTGTTCGACGCCAACGTGATCGAGGGTGGCCTGCTGGGCGAGGGTCCGGGGCGCGGGCACGCCGAGACGGCGCCCAACGCGGCGGACGACGGCTTCATCACCGCCATCGCGACGCACTGGGGGCTGCTGGGAACGGTGTCGCTCGTCCTGCTCTACACGCTGTTCGTCGTCCAGCTGCTGAGCGTGGCGGCGCGGGAGCCGGGCGCGTTCGAGCGAACGCTGGTGACGGGGGTGGCCATGCTGATCGGCATCCCCTTCTGGCTGGCGACGCTGGGCGGAATCCGGCTCATCCCCCTGACCGGCGTGGCGACGGCGTTCGCGGCGCACGGCGGGGCCAAGCTGCTGGCGAGCGCCTTCGCCGTGGGACTGGCCGCCGGGGTGAGCCACCGCAGGGCCCGTGAGGACATCATGGACGAAGCGCTCGCGCCGCCGGTGGGCACCGAGCCGCACGCAAAGGGGATCCGCATCCGATGACCGACGCCGCAAGCCACGCGCTGCCCCCGGTACCGCTGCACGGCCTGCTGTTCGACGTGGCCGGCGCCAGCGCGCAGGGGCCGCGCAAGGAGAACCAGGACGCATTCAGCGTGGACGCGTTCACCACCCGCGGCGTGGTCGCGGTGGCGGACGGGATGGGCGGCGAGCGCGCGGGGCGCCTGGCCGCGGACACGGCGCTCGCCGCGCTGATGGACGGGGCGGAGATCCGCAGCCTGGACATGGCGCGCTACGCCGTGCGCCACGCGGACGAGGCGGTGGCGCGCCTGGCGCAGCAGTCGCCGGATGAGCGCGGCGGGATGGGGTGCGCGCTGGCGCTGATGGCGCTTTCCGTGGACCGCGGCGGCGACGTGGGGTGGATCGGCGCGCACGTGGGCGACGTCCGCATCCTCAGCCGCTCGCCCGACGGCACCGTGCGGCTGGAGACGCGTGACCACACGCCGGCGTACGCGCGCTGGGAAGCGGGCGAGATCGCGCTGGACGAGATCCCCGACTCGCCCGGCTCCAACAAGCTGCAGCGCGCCGTGGGCCGCGGCGGCGAGGCGGAGGCCACCTGGATCCCCGTGCGCGCCGGGTGGACGTACCTTCTCGTCAGCGACGGGGTGACCAAGGCGATGCGGCTGGACGAGCTGGGGCACGCCATGGCGCTCCCCTCGTCCGAGGCCATCTGCCAGTCCATCACACGCAAGGTGGAAGAGCGGGGGCCGGACGACAACTACACGGTGGTGGCGGTGCGCGTGCTGGACGGCGGCGGTGACGCGACCATGCCCGCGCCTTCGCGCCAGTCCGCATCGACCGCATCCGCCGCACCGGCATCGACCGCGTCCAGCGCGTCCGCGGATGCGCCGCGCAACCTGTTCAACCCGCCCGCGGAGACCGACTTGAACGGCCCACGACGCCCTTCCCGAGGCGGCATCGCCCCCCTGTTGATCGCGTTGCTGGCGCTGGGGCTGGCCGCGTACGCCGCCTGGGCCGCCAGCCAGTCGCGCGGCGCGGACCCGGCGCTGGCCGCGCAGATGGACAGCCTGCGCAACGAGGTGGCCAACCTGCGCGCGCGCGCCGCCATGGGCGACAGCGTGGGCGTGCGGACGGACTCGCTGGCCGTCGCGGGGGGCGCGAATCCCACGACGACCACCGCGCCGCCCGTCGCACCGCCGCCGTCCGCCGGGCAGACGCCGGCGGGGCCGACGACGACGGGGGCGCGCCCCGCAACTCCCTCGAAGCAGCCATGACCGACTTTACCCCGGCCACGCGGCCCACGGACGACCAGGAGCCGCTGCTGGACTCGTTTCTTCGCGAGGCCATCCCCGAGATCAAGCTGTCGCTGGGAGACACCATCGACCGCGACAACTCGCGCGCCATCCCCGACAAGTACGTCAAGATGCTGCCGCTGACGACGCTGGTCGTCACGCTGCGGCCGGATGCGGCGCAGGCGGTGGCGGTGATGGCGGCGGAGCTGGAGGAGGAGCTTACGGACTCGGTGATGCGGCACGGCTCGCTGTACGACCGCGACTACCGGGTGCGCCTGAAGGAGGCGGGCACCCGCGGCGCGCCGCTCTTCCGCGTGTCGATCCAGCCCGCGGGCCAGCCGGAGCCCGAGCCGATCGTCGCCGCGCCGCCGCCGCCTCCGCCCCGGCCGGAACCGACCATCGCCGCGCCCGAGCCGGTCCGCCCGCCGGTGTCCGCCGTCGGCGAGACGCTGTTCGCGGGCCGCCAGCCGGAGCTGATGGATCCGGACGCCACGCGCGTGGAGGGGATCGCCGCGCCGTCCGCCCCCGCCGCGCCTGCATCCGCATCGACCGATTTCCCCGCCGGCCGCTTCGAGCTGCTGGTGGAGGACGAGGACGGCACGGAGCGCGAGCGCTTTCCCATCGCGCAGGCGCAGGCGACCGTGGGCCGGCAGACGGACAACCCGGACTTGAAGAGCGACCTGCAGCTTACCGGCTCGCCGAACGTGAGCCGCCGGCAGCTGGCGCTGGTGTACGCGGAGCGCGAGGGCCGTCCGGGCTTCACGGTGTACAACCTGGGGCTGAACGCCATCCACGTGGGCGACCGCGAGGTCAGCGGCGCCAACGCGGGGAAGGGCGCGCTGGACATCGCGGCGATGGGCGACCATTCCACCTGGGTGGCGCCCGGCGAGGCGATCCGCATCGGCGGCCACGGCCCCATCGTCCGTATCCGCGACAGCCGCGGGGGCGAGAAGGAGCCCGAAGGCGGCGGCGGGCTGGAGATCAACGTCGTGCCGCCGGTGGACCCGGACGCGACGCAATTCGGATGAGGAAAGAAGTGCGTGAGTGCGTCAGTGCGTGAGTGCGGAAGTAACGCGACAGTCGAAACGTTCGGCGGGTAGCTGCGTACACATCACACACGCACCAACGCACTTCCGCACTCACGCACTAACGCACTTCCGTTCAGTGGGCGGGGATGAGGGGCGCGGTACACCCCATCGCCTGGTGAGGCTATCATGGCAGGGCTGGCGCAGTTCCTTGTCGGGCACGTGCTCGACGACCATTACAGGCTGGAGTCGGTGCTGGGCGAGGGCGGCTTCGGCGTCGTCCTGCGCGCCACCGATCTGCGCACGGAGCGGCAGGTCGCCGTAAAGGTGCTCGATGCGCCGCGCGGCATGAACGCCGTGCAGGTGGAGCGTCTGCGCCACCGCTTTCAGCGCGAGGCCGAGGTCGCCGCGCGCCTGCCCCTGCACCCCAACCTGGTGCCGGTGCTGGACTACGGCGCCACGGCGCGGCTCGATTACCTGGTGATGGAGCTGCTGCTGGGCGAAAGCCTGCGCGAGCGGCTGGCCCGCCAGGACGATCCCGTCCCGCTGCGCGTCGCGCTCCGCATTCTGCGCGACGCCGCGCTGGGCGTGGCCGCCGGGCACGAGACCGGCCTC
>DASTVC010000539.1:0-8165 GCA_035759295.1 Longimicrobium sp.
CTCCCCCACAAACTGCGTGGGGGAGGGAGAACGGCAGACACCCTGTCGTAGCACGATCGAATTCTCCCCTTTCTCCCGCGCAGCGGGGGAGAGGGGCCGGGGGAGAGGGGGCCGCGTCGGGCGCCAGTTCGAGCTATTTCGACGAGCCGCGAGACCGGCGGTATTGTCGCAGCCTGCGCAGCCCCGCGCCCATCGCAGCGCGCTCGAATTCTCCCCTCTCCGTGAGGAACGAACGGGGAGGGGCCGGGGGAGGGGCACCGCGCGGGCGCCAGTTCGATCCAGGTCGCCGTGCCTCTCATCCTGCCCAATGACCGGAATCAACAGACTCCAACCACCCACGCGATGCCACAGCTGAAACGTTCCGCGCTGATCGCCGCCCTTCTCCTTGCGCCCGTAGCCGGCAGGGCGCAGGACATGGCGGACTACGACTACGAGAACCTGGTGTTCAGCGGCGTGGGGGCGCACCTAATGGAGGTGTTCCCGGCGCGCACGGACCCGGCGCTGGGGCTGAACCTGCGCGTGGACCTGGGGCTGCTGGGGCCCAACGTGCGCATCAGTCCCGGGATTACCTACTGGTCGTCGCAGCTGCGCGCCAGCGAGGTGCAGCGCATGGAGTCGCGCATCGAGGACGCGTGCGACCGCGGCGGCGTGCCCTGCCCGGGGATCGAGCTGGGCGACGTGGACGTGAGCGACCTTTCGGTGCAGGTGGACGCGCACTACCTGTGGACGACGGACTACTTCGTGGAGCCGTACGCCGGGCTGGGCGTCTCGCTCCACCTGCTGAACGGGAGCGGCGAGTTCGTGGACGACACCTTCATCGAAGAGCTGCTGGACGCCGTGGCCCCCGGGCTGGACCTGGTGGGCGGGCTGGAGTTTCCCGTCGCCGGCAACCTGCGGGTGCTGGGCGAGACGCGCGCCGTGCTCACCGGCAACACGCGCTACATCAGCCTCAGCCTGGGCGGGGCGTGGCGTCTGCCGGCGGAGTACCAGCGCCCCGTCGTCCCCCCGCCGCCTGCATCGCCTTCGACCGCGGGAGGTCGCTGATGGCCGCCGCCCGTCCGCCCGTACGCCTGGCCGTGCTGGGCGCGGGGAGCATCGCCCAGGTGGTGCACCTGCCCATCCTGTCGAGGATGCGCGGCGTGCAGGTGGCCGCCGTGGCCGACCGCGACGCGCACACCGCGCGCACCATCGCCCAGCGCTTCGAGATTCCGACCGTCGCCACCAGCTTCGAGGAGGTGCTGACGGACGACATCGACGCCGTCGTCGTCTGCACCCCCAGCAACCGGCACGAGGACCAGGTGCGGGCGGCGCTGCAGGCGGGGAAGTACGTGCTCTGCGAAAAGCCGCTCGCGCTGACGGCAAAGGGCGTGGAGTCGCTGCTCAAGGAGAAGGGCGCCGAGGAGCGGCTGATGGTGGCGATGAACCAGCGCTTTCGCCCCGACTCCATCGCGCTGCGCCAGTTCGTCTCCGGCGGGGAGCTGGGGAACGTCTACTACCTGCGCACGGGGTGGCTGAACCGGTATCGCCCCCGCGGCCGCACCTGGCGCGACCGCAAGGCCACGGCGGGCGGCGGCGCGTTCATGGACCTGGGGCTGCAGATGCTGGACCTGGCCCTGTGGACGCTGGGCTACCCCAAGCCCGAGCGCGTTACGGCGCACATGTACGCGGGGCCGGAGAGCGAGGTGGAGGATTCCGCCGCGCTGGTGGTGCGCCTGGAAGGCGACCGCGCCATCAACCTGGAGTGCACCTGGAACCTGCTGGCCCAGCGCGACCGCCAGTACCTGCACCTGCTGGGATCCGGCGGATCGGGCTCGCTCTCTCCGCTGGCCGTCTTCAAGCAGATGCCGGCCGGGCTGGTGGAAGTCACGCCGCAGATTCCCGCCGCGCGCGAGAACCTGTTCACCGCCAGCTACCGCAACGAGCTGGCGCACTTCGTCGACGTGGTGCGCGGCGAGCGCACCCCTGACGCGCCGCGGGAACACCTCGTGCTGATGCGCCTGGTCGAGGCCGCGTACCGCTCCGCCACGGAGCGGCGCGAGATCGAGCTGTAGCCGCGCGCCGGCCGCAGCCAAACGCACAAGGGAGGATGGGACGATGGCGGACGTGAAAGAGCTGGTCGAGGGGATGAACGAGGACCTTGCGGCCGAGTACCAGGCCGTGGTGATGTACCGCACCTACGCGTCGCTGGTCACGGGCCCGTGGCGCCAGGAGCTGCGCGGCTTTTTCGAGAGCGAGATCCCCGACGAGCTGGGCCACGCGGCCTTCCTGGCAGACAAGATCGTGTCGCTGGGCGGCCTGCCCACCACGGAGGTAAAGCCGGTCCCCATCCCGCGCACCAATCGGGAGATGCTGGAGATCGCGCTGCAGGCCGAGGTCGACACCATCGAGCGCTACACGAAGCGCCTGCAGCAGGCCGAGGAGCTGGGCGAGATCAGCATCAAGGTGCAGCTGGAGAACCTGGTGGTGGACGAGAGCCAGCACCGCGACGACATCCGCCGCATGCTGATGGACTGGAAAGAGTCGCAGTAGGGGAGACGGCAGGGAATAGGGAACAGGGAATAGGGAATAGCGGGACGGAACGGGCGCGCCGAGCTTTCGGTGCGCCATTTCCGTGTTGAAGATACCCAGGTTGTCACCCTGAGGCCCATCCACACCGGACTCGGCTTCCCGAACCATGGCCGGCTGGGCCGAAGGATCTACTCTCCGACGGCTCGAAGGTGGATGCGGCAGCCCGCGCCACACTCGCGGCTACATCAGGTCCTCGACAGACCCTCGTTTTCCGGCTCCTCCGATCGTCATTCGTTCGTGCGATGGCGGGTTTGGTCTTATTGTCCATTTGTTGGGCCGCCGTTATCGTCGGGCGCAGGGTTCGGAGGCGTTCGACGCGCATCGCGGGTAGGGAAGGGATGGGTGGGGATGATTCAGATGAAGCCGGAAGACCCGCTTGTTCTCGTGGGTTTTCTGCCATCACACATCGAGTTGCCGTGTCTCGATGGCACGAGGAGTGTCCTGCTCTCGTATCGCACCTATGAGCACATTTGCGCACGACGCGAAAACGAGGACCCAGACCACCTGGCGCTCGTTCTCTCTCGAATGAGCGTGGTCCTTGACGAACCATCGCACGTTGGCTGTCTCACCGGCGAGCGCCACAAGCTCGATCTCTGGGCGTGGCACCCCGGCGACATTGCCGGGGTACTGGTGAGTCTGAAGTGCTTGTCGGGCGAGACATGGGTGAACACGGCGTTTCCGCTTGGAAGGAAGACCTTGCGCAAACACGTGTCTGCCAGTAGGCTTGAGCCTGTAGGAGTGCCTGAGGGCAGAAAGGTTACTGCCGCGCCGTGTAGCAGTCCGGGTGCTGCCGCATGGTCAAAAGAGATGGGGGAGTAGACCGCCCCCCCAGGTACTCCCTCGAAGGATCGCGAAAGCGCTTGTGCATCTGGCATGAGCGCTTTCGTTTGCAAAACAAACCGTGCCGCCCGTTGCCCGGAACGGTAAATCTGGTTAGATTCATCGTTTCCCTGACCGCCCGTGCGTACCAATCCGCGGGGATGGTCTGACGGAGCCGTATTCAAGCTCAGCCCCAGGTGGCATAGATGAAGCCCGATATCCATCCGAACTACAAGCCCGCGACGATGCACTGCGCCTGCGGCAACACGTTCCAGACGCGCACCACCGGGGGTGACATCAGCGTCGAAGTCTGCAGCAACTGCCATCCGTACTACACGGGCAAGCAGAAGCTGATGGACACCGCGGGTCGCGTGGAGCGGTTCCGGCAGCGGTACGCCGCCAAGTAAGGACGAGCGAAGGAGCCGGGGCCACGAACCCCGGCTCCTTCTCTATCCACCCCCGACGCGTGGGGACCCGAAAAAGCAGCCTGCCCGTGACGAGACGTGCGGGCTGTTGTCGTACGTGATACTTTCGCACCTTCGCAACGTTCGCACTTTCGCACTCCGTTCATGCAAGACCGCATCTCCGAGAGCCGGGCCCGCTACGAGGACCTGTCCGTACAGCTCGCCGACCCCAACATCCACGCCGATCCCAAGCGGATGCGCGAGCTTTCGCGCGAGCATTCGCGGCTGGCGCAGATCGTGGAGGCGGCCGCGCGGCTGGACCGCGCGCGCGTGGAGCTGGCGGGCGCGCAGGAGATGCTGGCCGAGGGCGCCGACGACGCCGAGATGGCCGCCATGGCGCGCGAAGAGGCGCAGGGGCTCACGGCCGACGTGGAGCGGCTGGAGGACGAGCTCAAGCTGCTGCTCATCCCCCGCGACCCGCTGGACTACCGCGACGCGGTGGTCGAGGTGCGCGCCGGCACCGGCGGCGACGAGGCCGCGCTCTTCGCCGGCGACCTGTTCCGCATGTACCAGCGCTTCGCCGATCGGCAGGGGTGGAAGATCGAGCTCGTCAGCATGTCCGAGGGAACGGCGGGCGGATACAAGGAGGCCGTGTTCGTGGTCCGCGGCGCCAACGCGTACGGCGACCTGCGCTACGAGAGCGGCGTGCACCGCGTGCAGCGCGTCCCTGCCACGGAAACGCAGGGGCGCATCCACACCTCCGCGGCCACGGTGGCGGTGCTCCCCGAGGCGGAAGAGGTGGACGTGCAGATCAACCCCGGCGAACTGAAGATCGACGTCTATCGCAGCTCCGGGCCCGGCGGGCAGTCGGTGAACACGACGGACAGCGCCGTGCGCATCACCCACCTGCCCACGGGGCTGGTGGTGACCTGCCAGGACGAGAAGTCGCAGCACAAGAACAAGGACAAGGCCATGGGCGTGCTGCGCTCGCGCCTGCTGGACGCGCGCATCGCCGAGCAGGAGGCCGAGCGCGCCCGCGACCGCAAGGCGCAGGTGGGCACCGGCGACCGCTCGGCCAAGATCCGTACCTACAACTTTCCCCAGAGCCGCGTGACCGACCACCGCATCGGCTACACCACGCACGCCATGCAGCAGGTGCTGGACGGCGGCCTGGACGAGCTGATCGAGCGGCTGAAGCTGGCCAGCCAGGCGGAGCGGGCGGCGTAAGGCGGTACGAAGGTACGGGGTACGAAAGTACGAAAGTACGAACGTACGAAAGTACGAACCCGGCCGGAACGCGATCGAGTGCTCCCCTTTCTCCCGCGCAGCGGGGGAGAGGGGCCGGGGGAGAGGGGGCGCCCGCGGACGCAGTTTGATGCCGTTCGAAGCGTCGTGAAGTTCTCCCCTCTCCGTGAGGAACGAACGGGGAGGGGCCGGGGGAGGGGCACCCCGCGGGCGCAGTTCGATGCCTGTCGAAATCACCGCCGACAACGTGCCCTGTCGCGGCGCCGGAAGGGCTTCGCATCATCCATCCACCCATCGCATCCTCGAACTTGTCGACAGACACCCGGGTCTGGACCGTCGTCGAGATGATCCGCTGGACGGCGGACTACCTGGGCGCCCGCAACGTGCACAACCCCCGCCTGAACGCGGAGCTGCTGCTGGCGGGCGTGCTGGGGCTGAAGCGCCTGGACCTGTACCTGCAGTTCGACCGTCCGCTTTTGCCCGAGGAGCTGGCCGAGTACAAGGACCGCCTGCGCAGGCGTGCGCGGCGCGAACCGTTGCAGTACATTGACGGAACGGCCGCATTTCGTGACCTTGTGCTGCGGGTGGACCCCCGGGTGCTCATCCCGCGGCCCGAGACGGAGCGGCTGGTGCAGGAGGTTCTGGACTGGGCAGCCGGCCGCCACGATCTTGCGGCCGTGGACGTAGGCACGGGCTCCGGCGCCATCGCGCTGGCCCTGGCCACCGAGGGACCCTTCGCCCGCGTGGTGGCCACCGACGCGCAGGCGGAGGCGCTGGCCGCGGCGAAGGAGAACCACGCGCTTGCCGCGCCGGGCGCGCCGGTGGAGTTTCGCCACGGCGACCTGCTGGCCCCGGTGCGCGGCGAAAGCTTCGACGTGGTGGTCTCCAATCCCCCGTACGTGGGCGACGAAGAAGAGGCCGCGCTGGACCCCGAGGTGCGCGACTGGGAGCCGCGCACCGCGCTGTTCGCGGGGGTGGGCGGAATGGACGTCATCCGCCGCCTGGTCCCGCAGGCCGCGGAGGTGCTGAAGCCCGGCGGGCTGCTGGCGCTGGAGATGGGCGCGGCGCAGGGAGCGGCTGTATCCGCCGTGATCGAAGGAACGAACGCGTTCGGCGCGCCGCGGGTGCGGCCGGACCTGGCTGGGCGCGACCGCTTCGTGCTCGCCGAACGACTTTGAATTCGGATTGAGGGAACCGGATGGACCAGATCTCGGAGCGGGCGCGCGAGGTGGGGCGCCAGATCGCCCAGAGCAGCGAATACCAGGCGTTCAAGCGCGCCAGCCAGGGGCTGAGCAACGACCGCGAGGCCGTTACCCGCCTCAACCGGCTGCAGGCGCTGGAGGAAAGCTTCACCCAGCTGATGCAGCAGGGGCAGGAGCCGCCGGAGGAGGAGCAGCAGGAGTACGAGCGGCTGGTGGGCGAGGTGCAGGTGATGCCCGGCTACCAGGCGCTGGCGGCCGCGCAGAGCAACTTCGACCGCTTGATGCTGCGGGTGAACGAGGAGATCGCCAAGGGGATCGAGGCGGGCGAGCAGAGCCGCATCATCCTGGCGCCCTGACGCGGACGCGCATGTTCAAGCTGCCCAGCGACTTTCGCGAGCAGGGGACCAAGCTGCTGCTGCCGGTGCTGAACCCGTTCGTCCGCAGCGGGATCTCGCCCAACGCCGTCACCACCATCGGGTTCTTCGTGACCATGGCGGCGGGGCTGGCGTTCTTCTACGGCAACCTGCAGGTGGGCGGCGCGCTGGTGCTGCTGGGCGGCTTTTTCGACGTGGTGGACGGCTACGTGGCGCGCCAGACGGACCGGGTGACGCGCTTCGGGTCGTTCTACGACAGCACGCTGGACCGCATCAGCGAGGTGATGGTATTCCTGGGCGTGTTCAGCCTGTACAACGGCGTCGAGCCCAACATCGGCGAGCCGTGGATGGTGTACGTGGTGGCGCTGGCGCTGGCCGGCTCGCTGCTTGTGTCGTACACCCGCGCCCGCGCGGAGGGGATGGGGATCGAGTGCCGGGTGGGGCTCATGCAGCGGGCCGAGCGGGTGCTGCTGCTGGGGATCGCGACGCTGTTCTTCGGGTCGTGGCGCGAGGGGCTGGTGCTCACCTGGGTGATGCTGCTGATGGCGGTGCTCACCAACCTCACGCTTCTGTACCGGATCTACTGGGTTTACAAGCACACGCAGACGCCGGCCGCCCCCGCCCCCGCGGGGCCCGCGCGCCGTGCGGCCAGAACACCAGCCAAAAGGTAAGACGCACCGTGCGCAGCGACAGTTACGTGCCGCGCCCCGCCGAGGGGCGCCTGGGCATTCTGCTCCCCGGGCTGGGGGCGGTGTCCACCACCTTCATCGCCGGGGTAGAGCTGGTGCGGCGGGGGATTTCCCGCCCCATCGGCAGCGTTACGCAGATGGGCACCATCCGCCTGGGCAAGCGCACCGACAACCGCGTGCCCGCCATAAAGGACTTCGTGCCGCTGGCCGGGCTGGAAGACCTGGTGTTCGGCGCCTGGGACCCGTTCCCCGCCAACGCGTACGAAAGCGCGCTGGTCAGCGGCGTGCTTGACCGGCACGCCCACGTGGAGCCCATCGCCGACTTCCTGATGGGCATCGAGCCCATGCCGGCGGTGTTCGACCAGGAGTACGTCAAACGGCTGGACGGCACCCACATCAAGCCGGGCAAAAGCAAGCGCCAGTGGGCCGAGTCGCTGCGCGAGGACATCCGCGCCTTCCGCGCCCGCAACCGCTGCGAGCGGCTGGTGATGATCTGGTGCGGATCGACGGAGATCTTCATCCGCCCCGGAGAAGTGCACCAGACGCTGGAGGCGTTCGAGCGCGCGATCGACGAGGACCATCCCGAGATCGCCCCGTCCATGCTGTACGCGTACGCGGCGCTCATGGAGGGCGTTCCCTACGCCAACGGCGCGCCCAACCTGTCGGTGGACTTTCCCGCGCTGCTGGAGCTGGCCGACCAGCAGGGCGTGCCCATCGCCGGCAAGGACTTCAAGACGGGCCAGACGCTGATGAAGACCATCATCGCGCCCGGCCTCAAGGCGCGCATGTTGGGGCTGGACGGGTGGTTTTCCACCAACATCCTGGGCAACCGGGACGGCGAGGTGCTGGACGACCCGGGCTCGT
>DASTVC010000540.1:0-2058 GCA_035759295.1 Longimicrobium sp.
CAGGTCTCCAGGTCGACGGCCGCCTGCGTCGGCGGCCGGATTGTCAGTGGAACGGCTCAGACGTCGTCGAACGGTGCGCGGTGCCGCGGCGGGGCTTCGCTGGCGTCGCGCCGGACCAGGGCGCGGGCGAGGGCGTAGTAGGCCAGCAGCCCCGCGCCGCCGAACACCAGCACCACGCCCCAGGCCAGCGGCTCCTCGAAGCCCGCCGGCAGGTACTGCGACACGATCAGCCCCAGCCCCAGCGCCACCAGCACGATTCCCCACTTGAGCGCGGCGAACATCTCGGGATCGGACTCCTTGCGGAACAGGGTGCGGATGGCGTCGTCCGACAGCCGCGCCTCGATCAGCTTGCGCTTGGTCCAGTTGTCCGAGAGCACCTTGGTGATGCCCAGCACGAAGGCGAAAAAGCTGGCGATCGCGAACGCGGGACTGTCCAGCATCATGGCCTCCGGGACATGGATCAGGGGTTGCGCGAGGCGTCGGATGCGCGCCTCATTCAGGATGGACAGGCCGATCCGCGGATCGGTTGCAACGTGCTTCGTCCCCCTGCAACGATGGACAGGGCGTCGCGCCCATCGGTTGCAGCGCGATCGTCGAATCCGGCAAAAGAACGGGCCTCACACGGAGTCAACGGAGTCAGCGGAGTTCTCTCGTGCCGTTTCCTCACGACGCGGAGGCGGAGGGCACGATCGCGTGATACCGATTTCCATAATTTGCTGTGCACTCAGACTGGTGATGATCTCACGCGGAGACGCGGAGAACGCGGAGACGCGGAGAACTGCGGAGGTCGGCAAGCAGTTCTCCGCGGCTCTCCCTTCTCCTCCGCGGCTCCGCGTGAAACCCAGGACACTACGAGTGCACACGAAATCTGCAGAATCGGTATGAGACGTCGGGAACGGGAGAGGGATGGAAGCGCGGCAGGGGGCCATCCGCGTTTTCTGGGGGAGGGATGTGGAGGATCGGTGGATGATCCCGGAGCCGCGCTGGATCAAGTCGTACGCGCCACCTGATGCGCGATCTTGAGAACCTTCCGCCACCTCCACGGGTGAGGGCCGCCCTGGCTGCAACCGAAAGCGCGATGACCCTGTCCAACGGGAAGTGAACGATCGGGAGCTGGTGTCGCGTGTGCTCGCGGGGGACCGCGACGCCTTCCGGGACCTGGTGCACGCGCACCAGCGCCTGGTGAGCCACGTCGTCTTTCGCATCGTCCGCGACCCGCGCGACCGCGAAGAGGTGTGCCAGGACGTCTTTATCCGCGTGTACCAGAAGCTGGACCAGTTCGCGCACGAGTCGGCGCTGGGCACCTGGATCGCCCGCATCGCGTACCGGCTGAGCCTGAACCACCTGGAGCGGCGGCGCATTCCGCTGTACGACGACCTGCGCCCGGACGAGACCGGCGGAGCGTCCGTCGACCAGCTGCCGGGCGCCGGGATCTCGCCGCTGGACGAGGCCGAGGGCGCCCAGCTTCGCGCCTTCGTGCGGGCGCGGGTGGATGAGCTGCCGGTGCAGTACCGGACGGTGGTGACGCTGTATCACCTGGAAGAGATGGCCGTGGGCGAGATCGCGGCCGTGATGGACCTGCCCGAGGGAACGGTGAAGAGCCACCTGTTCCGGGCGCGCAAGCTGCTGAAGGAGATGCTGATGGCCCGCTACGGACCGGAGGGAGCGTGATGAGGGAGCGGGACGAGGAGATCCAGGACGCGCTGGACCGGGGTGCCGCGCGCGCCGCGGCGGACGCGGACGAGGCGGCGTACCAGCTGGTGTTCGCGGCGCTGGGCGAGGACCCCGGCTTCGCCCTCCCCGCCGGCTTCGCGGATGCCATGGCCGCGCGGCTGATGCCCGCCCCCGTGCGCGCGTCGCCCTTCGAGCGCTACGTGCTCCCGGTGCTCATGCTCGCGGCGTGCGCGCTGGGCCTTCCCGCCGCCGTCGCGGCCCTGGGCCTGGCGCTGAAGCGCGCGGTGGGGCCGATGGGCGGCAGCGCCGGAGTGCACGCCATCGCCGCCGCGGCCCTCGTCGTTCTCGTGCTGGCGGCGGCGGACCGCCTGGCGCGCCGCGCCG
>DASTVC010000541.1:0-7530 GCA_035759295.1 Longimicrobium sp.
CCCCCGCCCCAGTCTGTCCCCCTGGCACACGCACCATCAGACCGAACGCAACCGCAAGGCAGATAAAAGCATGTCCAACAAGCGGCAGGACGCGCTGGACTACCACAGCCAGGGACGGCGCGGCAAGATCGCCGTTGTCCCCACCAAGCCCGCCAGCACCCAGCGCGACCTGTCGCTGGCGTACAGCCCCGGCGTGGCGGAGCCGTGCCGCGAGATCGCCCGCGACCCGGAAGAGGTGTTCCGCTACACCGCGCGCGGCAACCTGGTGGCCGTCGTATCCAACGGCACCGCCGTGCTGGGGCTGGGCGACATCGGCCCGCTGGCGGCCAAGCCGGTAATGGAAGGCAAGGGCGTGCTCTTCAAGCGCTTCGCCGACATCGACGTGTTCGACATCGAAGTCGCCAGCAAGGACCCCGACGAGGTGATCCGCTTCTGCGAGATGCTGGAGCCCACCGTGGGCGGCATCAACCTGGAAGACATCGGCGCGCCGGAGTGCTTCTACATCGAAGAAACGCTCAAGGAGCGGCTGCAGATCCCCGTCTTTCACGACGACCAGCACGGCACCGCGGTGATCAGCGGCGCCGCGCTGCTCAACGCGCTGCGCATCAGCGGCAAGAAGATCGACGAGCTCACCGTCGTCTTTTCCGGCGCCGGCGCGGCCGCCATCGCCACGGCGGAGCTGTACATCTCGCTCGGCATGCGGCGCGAAAACATCGTGATGACGGACAGCAAGGGCGTCATCCGCGCCGATCGCGGCAACCTGGACCGGTACAAGGGCCGCTTCGCCACCACCCGCGACCTGCACACGCTGGAAGATGCGTTGCGCGGCGCGGACATGTTCGTCGGGCTCTCCGTCGCCGGCGCGGTGACGCAGGAGATGGTGGCGGGGATGGCGGACGCGCCCATCGTCTTCGCGCTCGCCAACCCGGATCCGGAGATCCTGCCGGAGGACGTGCTCGCGGTACGGCCGGACGCCATGGTGGCCACGGGGCGGACGGACTATCCCAACCAGATCAACAACGTCCTGGGCTTTCCCTTCATCTTCCGCGGCGCGCTGGACGTGCGGGCGCGCGCCATCAACGACGAGATGAAGATGGCCGCCACCCGCGCCCTGGCCGAGCTGGCGCGGCTGGACGTCCCCGAGTCCGTGGAAAAGGCGTACGGCAACGAGCGCTTCCGCTTTGGCGCCGACTACCTGATCCCCAAGCCCTTCGACCCGCGCATCATGCTCTGGGTGGCGCCGGCGGTGGCGCAGGCGGCGATGGAGACGGGCGTGGCGCGGGTGCAGATCGACCTGGAGCAGTACCGCGCCGAACTCATCGCGCGCCTGGGCCGCGGCCGCGAGGTGATGAGCGACATCATGCGCCGCGCCCGCCAGGACCCGCGCCGCATCGTGTACCCCGAAGGCGAGAACGACCGGATCATCCGCGCCTGCGCGCTGGTGCTGGCGGAGGGGATCGCGCGGCCGATGCTGCTGGGCCGGCCGGACTTCATCCGCGAGCGGGCGGAGATGCTGGGCGTGAGCATCGACGGCGCCGAGGTGGTGGACCAGATGGGCGACGAGGCGCGCCGCGAGCGGTACGCGCAGGAGTTCTACCGCCGCCGCCAGCGCAAGGGCGTCACCCTGGCGCAGGCGCGGGAGCGGATGCGCGAGCCCGTGTACTTCGGCAGCATGATGGTGCTGCTGGGGGATGCGGACGGACTGCTGGCGGGCGAGGACATGCACTATCCCGAGACCATTCGCCCCGCGCTGGAGACCATCGGCACGGCGCCCGGAGTGCGGAGGGTGGCGGGGCTGTACATGATGGTGCTGGAGCAGGACACCGTCTTCTTTGCCGACACCACCGTCAACATCGACCCCGACGCCAACACGCTGGCCGAGACCGCGCTGCTGGCGGCGGACTTCGTGAAGCGGCTGGGGCTGGTGCCGCGGGTGGGGATGCTCTCGTTCAGCAACTTCGGGTCGGTGCGCAGCCCGCAGAGCGACAAGGTGCGCCGCGCCACCGAGCTGGTGAAGGAGCGCGCGCCGGAGCTGGAGATCGACGGCGAGCTGCAGGCCGACACCGCCGTGCTGGACGACTTCCGGCGGGAGAACTACCCGTTCAGCACGCTGGTCAACAAGCCCAACGTGCTGATCTTTCCCAACCTCGACGCCGCCAACATCGCATACAAGCTGATGTGGCGGATGGGAAAGGCCGAGGCGTTCGGCCCCATCCTGCTCGGCATGGCGCACCCCATCCACGTGCTGCAGCGCGGCAGCGAGGCGGCCGACGTGCTGAACCTTACCGCGCTGGCCGTGGTGGACGCACAGGAGCACGCCGGTCGCCACGCCGGTGTCTGACGGCTACGCACGCGGCGACACCGTCACCATCCATTACCGCCGCCCGCCGAACCGCCTGGAGGTCTTCGAGCAGGCGGTGGTGGATGACGACGGCACCTGCGTCGTCACCTATCTCCCCTCCGCCAAGGTGAAGAAGGCGATGGAGATCGGCGGACGGGTAGTCCTGGAGCCCGGCGCGCCCATCGTCTGGTTCACCTGGCGCGGCGACGTGTGGCACGACGTCGGTAGATTCCACCGCGCGGACGGCACGTTCACCGGCCTCTACGCCAACGTCCTCACGCCGGTGCGGATGGATGGGGCGAACTGGGAGACGACGGACCTGTTCCTGGACGTGTGGATGGATGCGGACGGCGGCGTGGAGATCCTGGACCGCGACGAGTTCGATGCCGCCCTCGCCGCCGGCTGGATCACCCCTTCCACCGCCGCCCGCGCCCTCGCCGAGGCCGAGCGCCTGGCCGACGACGCGCGGCGAGGCACGTGGCCGCCGGCGCCCGTGCGCGAGTGGACGGTGGAGCGGGTGCGGGAGGTGATGGCGGGTAGGGAAGGCGTGGATCCTCGTTCCTCGTGGTGAGCGCGACGCCACCACGGGTTGAAACCCGTGGCTGGAAATGCCATAAGCCCCGTCTCGCTCGTTCCTCGCGAACGGGGCTTCACCCGCTCGCGTGGGCGGCGGCAGGCGCGCGCCGGCAACCTGGCATTTCGAAGGAGCGCCGCGCCGAATTCTCTTCTCGCACCACACGTTGGCGCGACTGAGAAATCTACCGTCGGAATTCTGGAGGCGGGACTGGCTCGTGGAGCCGTCGGCCACAATCCGCGCAGGCGGATTTCGTGACCTTCCAGCCGCGGTTTCAACCGCCGAACTCCACCGCCGGCCGCCCGCCGCCTCGGGACCGCCCCCTCCGCACCGTCACAACGCACCATCGTGGCGCGTTGCACGAGGAGGGTATGCGGCCTCTCCCGCGCGGTGGCCCCGCTCCTGCGGCGTCTGGCATCTCCATCGACAAGACGCGGAACCGGATACGGGGCGGACGGTAATGGCGGACCTGGAAGAAGCGATCGGGATCGCGGTGCAGGCGCACCGCGGACAGAAGGACCGCGGCGGGGCGCCGTACATCCTGCACCCCCTGCGGATGATGTTCCGCGTGCAGACCGAGGCCGAGCGCATGGCCGCCGTGCTGCACGACGTGGTCGAAGATACCGACTGGACTCTGGACGCCCTGCGCGAGCGCGGCTTTCCGGCGGAGGTGGTGGAGGCGGTGGACCACCTGACGCGCCGCCAGGACGAGAGCTACGAAGCGTTCGTCGAGCGCGCGGCGGCCCACCCCGTCGCCCGCCGGGTAAAGCTGGCGGACCTGGAAGACAACATGGACGTGCGGCGCACCGGCACCCTGTCCGAGGGCGACGTGGAGCGGCTGGGCCGCTACCTGCGCGCCTGGCGCCGCCTGACTCACGACCTGCCGGGGTGACGCACCCCCGCACCCGAGCGGAGAACCCGAGATGAAGATGCGCACCCGGTGGATGACCGTCCCCGCGCTGCTGCTGGCCACCGTGCTGGGCGGCTGCCTGGACAACAGCGACGGCTTTCAGCGCAACAAGCTCAACGAGGCGCGCACGCTGTGGAACAGCAAGAACGTGGCGTCGTACTCGTACATCCTGGAGCTGCAGTGCTTCTGCGCGCCGGCCTCGCAGCTGCTGCCCGTGCTGGTGACGGTGCAGAACGGCGCCGTGGCCTCGGTGCAGTACTGGGACGAGGACCCGGCCGACCGCACGCCCGCGCCCGCCAGCGTCTTTGGCCCGTACGACACCGTCGAGGAGCTGTTCGACTTCGTGGGCGAGGCCATCCGCCAGGACGCGGACGTGCTGCAGGTGGGCTACGATCCCGACTACGGCTTTCCCAACGTGGTAAACGTGGACTTCGAGAGCGGCGGCAGCGAGCAGCTGCTCTTCTTCGTCACGGAGTTCACGCCCGCACCTGCCACCTGAGCGGCGTCGGGCGCGCGGCTTGCCGGAAGAGGGCGTTTCGAACCGCCCGTTTCCGCGCCACGCTGGAGTTGTGATGAAGGTACGTACCCTGCTGCGCATGCTGGCCTTTGCCGCGCTGCTCACCCTTCCCGGGTGCCTGGTGGTCACCTGCGGCCCCTGAGGGGTCCGTGGCCAGGAACGATGAAAAGCCCCGCCCGGCGTGCTGCCGGGCGGGGCTCTTCTATCGTGCAAGGTCCACTTACTGGTTGTCTTCCCGCACCGCGTTCAGCCGCATGTCCCAGACGATGCTCTGGTTCCCCCGCAGGTTGATGGGGGGTGAGATCAGCGCGGAGTTGGTGCCGCCCTCGGCGCGCAGCCGGTACGTTCCGTTGATCTCGGCCATCCTTACGGTCAGCGTCTCGCTGGCCAGCGTGGACATGGTGCCCACCCGCACCGCCGCGCCGCCGCTCTGCGGAAGCAGGGTGATCCGCAGGTGCGAAGGGATGGTTCCGTTGTTCTCCACCCGTACCCGCAGCACCTCTTCCGGGGCGGGCTCGTCGTTCTGGCCGGCCTTGTTGCCCGCGCATCCCACCAGGGTTAGCACCGCCAGCACGGCGTACGCCGTGCGCATCATGGTCTTCATCGTTCCCTCGCAGCGTCAAAAGTGTGGCATAAGGCCGTAGCACTGCCTGTGCCAAACATTAGACACCTCACGCATCCGCTTCCCTTACGTCTTCCTCGTCCGCGTCCTCACCTTCTTCGTCGTTGGCCGCCTCCTCACCTTCCGCCTCCTCCGCCGCCGGAAAGAGCAGCGCTCCGAGGGTCTCCAGCAGCTCCTCGCGCCCGTCGCCCTTGAGGGACGAGAAGAGTACGGCCTGGTCCGGCTGGATCTCCAGCTCGCGCACGGCGGCCGCGAACGCCGCCTGCCGCTTCATCAGCGTCAGCTTGTCGCTCTTGGTGAGGGCGAACAGCACCGGCAGCCCCAGCTCGCCCAGGTAGTCCACGGAGCGCAGGTCGTCGGGCGTGGGACCCGTGCGCAGGTCGATCAGCTGCACCACGCCGCGCAGGTCCTTCGACGTCGAGAGAAAGCCGCTGATGACCGCCTCCCACTTCCGGCGCGCCGGCTCCGGCGCCTTGGCGAAGCCGTAGCCCGGCAGGTCGACCAGAAAGAAGTCGCCCAGGTCCGCGCGCACGCGGTAGAAGTTGATCTCCTGCGTCTTTCCCGGCGTGGCCGACACGCGCGCCAGGGCCGTGCGCGTCCGTCCCAGCAGCCGGTTGATGAGCGACGACTTGCCGACGTTCGAGCGTCCCGAGAACGCCACCAGCGGCATTCCGATCGCCGACTCCGGCGGCGCCTGTCCCGGCTGCCCGATGGCCCCGGCAAATTCCACGGATTTGATTCGCATGCCGGCAAACTACTAGGAGCGGCGGGCAGAGGACAGGGAAGGGCGGATACACGGCGGTGGGGACAGCCCGGCTCGCGGCTGTCCCCGGATGTCCCGGACGGTCATCAGTTGGTGGTAAGGGGCTGCGTCTGGATGGTGCAGATGCAGGTCTGATGGATGGTGCGAATGCAGGTGTTGTTCTCCGTATATCCGCAGGTGTCGAACGTGTTGGGGCAGATGATGCACAGCGAGTAGTCGCCGGTGGGGATCTTCGGCTCGATCGCGTTGCCTTCCACAGTGCCGCGCCGCGCCGCCGGTGCCGCTTCGGGCGAGAAGGAGTCTACCTTCAGCGCATCCACGTCCAGCCGTAGCTTCTTCATCGTGGTCTCCTGGGATGGGGGGAAGATTGATGAGTTGTGGCGGCGTACGTACGTCGCCAGATGCCACGATAAGGCCGAACTTGTGTTCCGGAAGCATGTTGGTACCACATCCCGGCCCCTTCATCCCGCTATCCCCTTTCGTGGAGCGGTTCGATGGCTCTCCAGATCGCGCATCAGGTCGTGCGGACGTCCTGATCCTTCGCGCCGCGGAGACAGTCGAGCGATCCACATCCCCCCTCAAAAAACGCGGATGGCCCCCTGCCGCGCTTCCATCCCTCTCCCGTTCCCGCGGCCTCTCGGGAAGCCGGCGCGCTCCCGGCCGAAATCGGAACCGGATGCGCTCGATGGCACGTCGGAGCGGCACGAGAAAACTCTGTTGACTCTGCTAACTCTGCGTGAGGCCTATCTTTTAGCGGACTCGGCACAGATCGGCGGATGCGCTCCGCAAGCGCTGGAGTGACGCAGAAAAGCGCGGGGGCGACCCTCAGGCCGCCCCCGCGCTGATCCTCCAGCGTACTCTCGTACTCTCGTACTTTCGTACCCCGTACCTTCGGACCGTCCCTCAGGCTTCTTTCCGCCGCGCTTCCGGCGCCAGGACCAGCAGCGGCGGCACGCCGTCCGTCACGCACTCGGGCGTCACCACCACCTCGCGCACGTCCTCGCGCGAGGGGATGTCGAACATGATGTCGCGCATCAGCGTCTCGATCACCGCGCGCAGGCCGCGGGCGCCCGTGCCCCGCTCGATGGCCAGCCGCGCGATGGCCCGGATGGCGCCGGGGTCGAAGGTGATCCCCACCCGGTCCATCTGGAAGATCTTCTGGTACTGCTTCACCAGCGCGTTCTTGGGCTCGGTAAGGATGCGCACCAGCGCGTCCTCGTCCAGGTTCTCCAGCGTGACCGTCACCGGCAGGCGGCCCACCAGCTCGGGGATCAGCCCGAAGCGCAGCAGGTCCTCCGGCTCCACGCTCTCGAACGGGTCCGCGTGCTTTACCAGGTCGCGGCCGCCGTCCTTGGCCCCGAAGCCGATCTGCCGCTTTCCCGTACGCGCCTCGATGATCTTTTCCAGCCCGTCGAACGCCCCGCCGCAGATGAAGAGGATGTGGCGGGTGTTGATCTGGATGTACTCCTGCTGCGGGTGCTTGCGGCCCCCCTGCGGCGGCACCGACGCCGTCGTCCCCTCAAGGATCTTCAGCAGCGCCTGCTGCACGCCTTCGCCCGACACGTCACGGGTGATGGACGGGTTCTCGCTCTTGCGGGCGACCTTGTCGATCTCGTCGATGTAGATGATGCCGCGCTCGCACTCCGCCACGTTGAAGTCGGCGGCCTGCAGCAGGCGGACCAGGATGTTCTCCACGTCCTCGCCCACGTACCCCGCCTCGGTGAGCGTGGTCGCGTCGACGATGGTGAAGGGAACGTGCAGCACCCGCGCGAGCGTCTGCGCCAGCAGCGTCTTCCCCACGCC
>DASTVC010000542.1:0-3369 GCA_035759295.1 Longimicrobium sp.
TTTCCGGTTGCGCCATTGCCTGTGCGCCGACCGAAGAATCTCCATGCTGGGCGCGCGATCCCATCGGCTCCGTCCGCTTCGGCGCGAACGGCCTCACCCGTGTCCGATAAAGATTCTTCGGTCGGCGCCACGCTCCTGAGCGTGAAAGACGGTTCTCCGTGGCGCCTCCCTTCAGAATGACAGTGGTCGTCCGGATGCAGTTCACCAACCAGATGATCATTTCCAAGGATCATCGCACGTGTACTACGGTCCCGTGCGGCGGTCCAGCGCGATCAGGCGCATCAGGGCGGCTTCGGCAACGCGGTCGGCGTCGCGGGAGCTGAGGGTGTGGTGGTTCACGATCATCGAGAACACCATCCGCTCGCCCGCCGCCGTGGTGACGTAGCCGGAGAGTGAGCGCACGCCGCTGAGCGTGCCCGTCTTGGCGTGGACGTTGGCCTCCGCGGGGGTGCCGCGCATGCGGCCGGCCAGCGTGCCGTCGCGCCCGGCAACCGGCAGCGCGGCGTACAGGACGTCGAAGTGCGGGCTGCGCGTCTCCCGCTGCAGCAGCGCGGCCAGGAACTCCGGCGCCACCAGGTTGTAGCGCGACAGCCCCGACCCGTCCGCCTGCGCCAGCAGCCTGCGCGGCAGCCCCCACGCCGCGGCCATGCTGTCGATGGCGGTAATCCCCGCGCCGGCCGACCCCAGCCCGCGCAGCTCGCGCCCCAGCGTCTTGAGCAGGATCTCGCCGATCTGGTTCTGGCTGGGCTTGAGGAACGCCGCCAGGATCTCACGCATGGGCGGCGAGGTGTGCGTGAACAGCACGGTGGATGATTCCGGGCGGCCGCGCCCCGGCGCGTCGTCCGCGTCCAGGCTGGGCCCGCCCACGCCGATCCCCGCCTCCAGCAGCGCCTGCCGCAGCACCGACGCAAAGAAGCGGGTGTTGTTGCGGATGGACACCTCCTCTTCGATGACGGTGTCCGGCGGCAGCGTGCCGCTTACGGTGACGGCGCTGAGCGAATCGGCGCGGCGCACGGTGACTTGCGGCGCGGTGCCGGCGGCGGCCATCCACACGTTGCCGGCCACGGGCACCCACTCGTCCGACGCCGGGACCGTGGTGACGGCCGCGGCGCGCTGACCCGGCGCCGGCGCCACGTGCACGGTGACGAACCCTTCATTCAGCTCAAGCCCGCCCACCTCGGCGCTGTAGGAATCCTGCGCGTCGTCCCAGGCCCAGCCGCGTCCCAGCGCCACGTCGTCGAACACGTCGTCGTTGCCGATCACGGCTCCGGTGATGCGGCGGACGCCGTGCGCGCGCAGCGAGTCTGCCCAGGCGCGAAAGACCGTCCGCACGTCGCCGTGAAAGCGGTCGGAGATCGTTGGGTCGCCGCCGCCGATCACCACCAGGTCGCCGTGCAGCACGCCGTCGCGCACGGGGCCGGCGGCGGCCACGCGGGTGGCGTAGCGGTAGTCCGGCCCCAGCGCCTCCAGCGCGGCGGACGCGGTGACGATCTTCATGTTGCTGGCGGGGACGAACATCCTCCCCGCGTTGCGTGCGTACAGCGTCTCCCCCGTCTCCAGCGAGCGAACCAGCACGCCCCAGTGCGCGCTGGCGAACGCCGTGTCGTTGAAGATGCTGTCCAGCGCCGCCGCGATGGGCGGGGTCGTCGTCGCGGGCATCATCGGCTGCGGCATCGCCTGGGGCGCGGGCGATACGGCCGGGCTCGCGGGGGTGCACGCGGCGGCGAGCGCGAGCAGGAACGCGGAGGCGGATCGGCGGATGGGCATCGTCATCGGGCTTTCGGGGGATGCGGATCGCGTCAGGCGCGCGGAGCGGCGAGCATCTGCTCCAGGCGCGCCTTTACGGCCGGCCACTCGTCGTCGGTGATGGAAAACAGCACGCTGTCGCGCACGCGGCCGCCGTCCGTGACCATGTGCTTGCGCAAAACCCCTTCCTCGCGCGCGCCGATGCGCAGGATGGCGGCCCGCGACCGCGCGTTGAGCGCGTCCGTCTTGAGCTCCACGCGCAGCAGGCCGAGCGCTTCGAAGGCGTGGCGCAGCATGAGGTACTTGGCCTCGGTGTTGACGGCGGTGCGCTGCCACGGCCGCGCGATCCACGTCCACCCGATCTCCACCCGCGGCCCGTCGGCGTTCGCGAAGCGCGTGCTGCCGACGACCTGCCCCGTCGCCGCGTCGGTGGTGACGAACGGGAGCGCGGTCCCTGACGCCTGCATGGCCAGCGCCGCGTCCACGTAGCGCCGCAGGTCGTCTTCGCTGTGCACCTGCGACGTGGTCCAGCGCCACAGCTCCGGGTCGCTCGCTGCCTGCCACAGCGCCGGAACGTGCTCGCGCGTCATGGGCACCAGGCGCACGTGCCGGCCCTCAAGGACGACGGGATCGAGGCTCATGGGCGGATCGGGAGGTGGATTTCGGGGTTCGCGGTAAGATGAGACCGCGGATGGGAATGCGCTACGACCGAGGTTCGAGCTGGGTCGGCGAGCGCCCCCCTCTCCCGACCTCTCCCCCATAAACTGCATGGGAGAGAGGAGAATTCGATCCCGCTTCGAAGGGTGATGAGGTGACGCCTGCCAATTGCGACCGTCGCCAGGTGACTCTGGACATTCACGCATCGGACGGCAGATTGCGGGCGTCCGTTCCGGACCGCTCCCAACCTTCACGCAAACGCATCGTGCGATACCTCTGCCTCATCTACTGGGACGAGCAGAAGCTGGCGACGCTTCCCGCCGACGAGCTGAACGCCCTGAACGCGGCACACCTGGACTTCAACGACGATCTGCGCCGCAGCGGCCACTTCATAGAGGCAGAGGCGCTGCAGCCCTCGCGCGAGTCTCGGTGCGTCCGCGTAAAGAACGCCAAGCCACTGATCACCGACGGCCCCTTTGCCGAGGCCAAGGAGGTGGTGGCCGGCTTCTACCTGCTGGAAGTGCGCGACGAGGCAGAAGCGCTGGAGATCGCCGCGCGCATTCCCAGCGCGTCGTACGCCACCATCGAGGTGCGGCAGGGGCGCACGCTGGTGGTGGCGGGACGGAGCTAAACCGAGCACACTCGCCGCGACCGCAGCGAACTGACCAGGCCTTCTGCACGGCGTGGGGCGCCTGTCAGAGGGTCAGCGCGCCGCTGGCAGCGAACGGCTCGGTGCCCTCGGCCAGGATGTCGAGGTACTCCTGATATGCGTATAGCCGCGCCCATCGCCGCCCCGTGATCTCTTTCAGTACGCCAGCCGCCGTCAGCCGTGCAAGTGCGGCGCTCACCGTTGGTGCGCTTACATTCAAGGCTTCGGCAACGCGGGCCGGACTTGTGAGAGGCGTCCTTCTCAGAAAATCGTGCAGGCGCAGCAGCGAGGCGGAGGTGCGCCCCAATCCCGTGATC
>DASTVC010000543.1:0-7981 GCA_035759295.1 Longimicrobium sp.
ATCCGCACCTGGAGCCAGTTCCCCGAGTATCGCGACGAGGAGCTGTTCACCGAGCGCATCCCCTTCGCCGAGACGCGCGACTACGTGAAGATCCTCACCCGCAACACCGCGGTGTATCGCGGCCTGTACGACTTCGGGCGATAGGGCGCAGCCGGCTGGAGGCAGGGATCGAACTGCGTCCGCGGGTGCCCCCCTCTCCCGACCTCTCCCCCATGAACTGCATGGGGGAGAGGAGAATTCGATCGCGCACCCGAAGGTGCGTCGCGCCACGGACCGGCGGCCCACCACCTCGCATGGTCCCGCCCACGCGCTCTGCACGCATGCGTGACGTGTATTCCCTCTCCCGCGCAGTTTGCGGGAGAGGGCAGGCGAGGAACGAGCCGGGTGAGGGCCCGCCGGGTGAGGGCTCCCCCGGGCGACGCCCCGAAACCCGCTGCCCACCCCGCCCGTACGCCGCCGCGCGCCGGCACGTCCGCGGCGAAATCCCAAGCAGCATCCTCCATCGACAACCCACGTTACGGAGCCGTCCGATGCACACCAGGGCTGCCGTGCTTTCCGTTCTGACGATCCTCGCCGCCGCGCCGGCGCACGCCCAGACGCCCGCGCCGCGCGCGCAGGTGATGGTGCTGGGCACGTACCACATGGACAATCCCGGGCAGGACTACGCCAACCCCACCGCCGACGACGTGCTGGCGCCGCACCGCCAGGCAGAGATCGCCGCCGTGGTGCAGGCGCTGGCGGAGTTCCGCCCCACCCGCATCGCCATCGAGGCGGAGCCGCGGAGCGACTCGCTGTTCAACGCGCGCTACGCCCGGTACCGCGCCGGCGCCCGCGCGCTGGGCCGCGACGAGCGCGAGCAGCTGGGCTTTCGGCTCGCCGCCATGCTGGGGCACGACCGGCTGTATCCCGTGGACTACAAGCTGGACATGGACGTGGGCGCGGTGATGCAGTACGCCGCGCAGAACGGGCAGGGCGAGCTGGCGCAGCGGATGGGGTCCACCATTCAGGCCATCGTCGCCGAGATGAACGCCCGCATGGCCACCACGCCGGTCGGCGCCATTCTGGCCGAGGCCAACTCCGCCTGCGCCGACAGCATGCACGGCTGGTATCTGGTGATGGCCACGGTGGGCCGCGACACCGCCTACACGGGCGCGCGCGAGGTGGCCAGCTGGTACACGCGCAACCTGCACATCTTCGCCAACATCGCCCGCGTGGCGCAGCCGGGGGAGCGGGTTCTGGTGATCATGGGCAGCGGCCACGGCACTCTGCTGCGCCAGTTCGTCGAGGAGTCGCCCGATCTGGACCTGGTCTCCGCGGAGCCGCTGCTGGCACGCTTCGTCGCGCCCGCCGCGCCACGATGACGTCGGATGGATGACGACGCACGGGGCGCGGCCCTCCTTGCCGGAGCGCCGCGCCCCGCTCACCTTTCCCGCGGGTTCCTCCCTCCTTCCGCACGCGCCATCCGATGAAGCCGTCCCTGGACCGCACCCTCAAGCTGCTCTGGCTGGCCATCGGCGCGCTGTTCCTGCTCTTTCTGGTGGTGGGCGGCCTGATGGTGCTCGGGCAGGTGATCGGCAACGCCGGCGCGGGGAGCGAGGCGGAGCGCGTGGCCAGCGGCGGCGAGCCCCCGGCGGAGAAGGAAGCCGTGGCCGTGCGGTACGGGATGCCGGATTCCATTCTCGGGACGGCGACGCGCATCGTCCGCGTGGACGGCGGCCCCCCGCAGGGCCGCCGCGCCAGTTACGAGTCCCGGTACGGCGGCTACGGCGAATCGGAAACCAGCGTGAACGTGATGTTCGTGGATGAGGCCGGCGTGCGGCTGCTGCTGGACCGCCCGGGCTTCATCCGCGACCTGTCGTATCCGGGCGCGCAGGCGAAGGACGCGCCGCGGGAGTGGATTTCGTACGTGGTGGCGCTCGACGACACGGATCGCAGCGGCAAGCTGGACGCGCAGGACGCGATGGCGCTGTACGTGACGGACCTGGACGGCCACAACCTTCGCCCCGTGCTCAGCCCGCCGCTACGCTACCGGTCGCACGAGGCGTTCGGGCCGGGGCGCATCCTGGTCTACGCGCTCGAGGGTACGGGGGATGACGAGACGCGCCTGCGGCAGCGCGCTTTTCTCTACGACACGCGGACGAACCGGCTCGCTCCCTACGCCGCGCTGGACACGGCGGCGGAGCGGGCGGGCCGGATCCTGCAGCGCTGATCCGCATCAGAAATCAACCCATCGAAACAGGGCAGGGGGAGGCTGGATGGCAAGGGCTACGTGGAACGGCGCCGTGATCGCCGAGAGCGAACAGTTCGAGGTGGTGGAGGGGAACGTCTACTTTCCCCCGCACACCGTGAAGCGCGAATACCTGCAGGAAAGCGGCACGCAGACCGTCTGCGGCTGGAAGGGCACCGCGAGCTACTACGACGTGGTGGTGGATGGCAAGGCGAACGCCGATGCCGCCTGGTACTATCCCGAGCCGATGGACGCCGCCGCCAACATCCGCGACCACGTGGCGTTCTGGAAGGGCGTGGACGTGACGCGGTAGGGAAGTGCGTGAGTGCGAAAGTGCGAAAGTGCGAAAGTGCGAGAGTGGATGGGTGGATGAACGACTCGATGGGTGAACGGTAGCGGAAGCGCAGGCGCCTGGGGCGCCGTACACGGTCGGGCCGCCGAGTCCGCGGAGGCGGACTTCGTGCGGTTGTAGCCGCGGTTTCAACCGCCCCGGACGATGCCGGCCGACGCACTAATGGGGGGGCACGCTCGATCGAGCGTGCCCCCCTTCCGTACCTTCCGATATCGCGAGTGGTGCGAGGTAAGTGCAGTCAGTTACTCACGCACTCACGCACTCCCGCACTCCCGCACTTCCCTCCTCAGTACCCGCGGACCGCCTTCACCGCGTTCATCAGCCCGTAGCCCTCTTCGGAGTTGCGGCTGGGGTAGTATTGCGCCGTCTGCTGCAGGCGCGCGCGCAGCTGGTCGCGCGTCATCCCCGGATTGTAGCTCCACACCAGCGCCGCGATGCCGCCCGCCACCGCCGTCGCGTTGCTGCTGCCGCCCATCGACACGATGTCCGCCGTGTACCGGCCCGTGCTGGGCACGTCCAGGTAGCTGGTGAGCTCCACGTCGCTGCCGTGGTGAATGCCGCAGGGCACGCCGCCGCTGGGGTAGGTCACGCCCGTCACCGCCACCACCTCGGGCATGTCAGCCGGGAAGATCACGTTGCTGTCCAGGATGCCGTCCCAGCACCCGCTGGTGCCGGCGGCGCCGAAGAAAAGCACCTGGCGGCTGTAGTGCCAGTACTCGATCTCGTCGGACACCTGCCACAGCCAGTTGAGCGACTCCCACGCCATCACGATCACCTGCGCGCCGTTCTGGTTGGCCAGGCGCACGCTGGCGGCGGCGTCGCTGCTGCTGACCGTCGCCACGCCGCTGGCGTGCCGCACGCTCACCAGGCTGGAGCGGTAGGCAATGCCGCCCACGTTCTGCCCGTCCCACGGCGCGGCGATGATGCCGGCCATGCGCGTGCCGTGGCCGCACTCGTCGTACGCGCTGGCCTGCGAGCTGATGCGCAGCAGGCTAAGGGTGCGCCCGGAGCTCTGCCCGGCCGTGAAGGTGCTTACGAACTGGCCCTGGCCGCTGGAGATGCCGGTGTCGATCAGGCCGATCTTGATCCCCGAGCCCGTGCTGTAGCCCCACGCCGCCGGGATGTTCATCGCCGTGAACTTCTGCGAGTACACGTCGCCGGTGCTGGTGTACTGGCGGTCGCCCGTCCACGCGCTCCCCCAGCCGCACCCGCCCACGCCCGCGAACTGCGGCAGCTCCTGCTGAATGAGCACCGGCTCCACGTAGTCAACGAACGGCAGCTTGCGGATGGCGCTCAGCGCCGCCTGGTCCGCCAGACGCACCTCCATGCGGGGAAGCAGGTCGTCCATCGCCACCAGCTCCACGCCGCGCTGCGCCAGCACCGCCGCGCGCCCCTGCGCCTTCTGGTTGCGGTCCACCAGGATCTTGCCCTGCCACACGCCGCGCGCCACGCCCGGCGCCCGCAGCCCCACCGCCACCCGTCCCTCAGACGCCTGTACGTACGACCACAGCTCCGCGTCGGTCTTGTCGATGAACGTGCCGGGGTGCTGCTCCTGCCGCGTGGGGATCGGCTGGCCGTTGTTCACCAGCGAGGGATCCAGGTCCGGCCCGGACGGAGTCCCGTCGGAGCAGGCGGCCAGCACGGCCAGAGCCAGCACCGCGGGGGTAAAGCGACGGATGGGCATGGGCATCCTCAAAAAGCAACGGGGGGAAGGAACGGCGCGTGTGCCCGTGACGGGGACCGCGCCGCTGCGAAAAACGGAATGTTTGTGGGAATGAGCGCATGGAGAGTAACCAAACTCCCTTCCCGACGCAAGTTGCGGGACTTCGCATCCCCCGTTTTACAGGCCTTTCCGATGGTTCGCGCGCGCGGTGTTCGTTGCTGGATGGCTGGATGAACCTCTGCCGTTCATTCCCTCGAAACAGCTGGAAGGCGGACAGCCCGGCCGGATGATTCCGGCCGGGCTGTCGATTTCAGGGTGCCATCGAAGATCAGTCCCGGATGCGATGGTACCGCCGCATCACCTCCACCAGGCGGTCGTGGGGAAGGGCGTGGACGCGGAAGCCGTCGGCGCCGGTCATGGTGGTGGCGGCCAGCATGGCGTTCAGGATGGCCTCTTCCGTGGCGTACGTGGTGGCGGAGAAGAAGGGGTTGATCTCCTCGTTCGAAAGCATCCGCACGTCGCCCACCCCCTCGCTTACCGACGCGCCGCGGTTGGCGGTGGAAAAGGCGAGAAAGATGTCGCCCGACGAGTTCTCGCCAAAGCCGCCCATCCGGCCCACGCCCAGCGACACGCGCGTGGCCACGCGCTTGAGCTGGTGCGGCAGCAGCGGCGCGTCCGTCGCCACCACGACGATGATGGAGCCGCGCCCCTCGATCCCCCGCGGGAACTCGGCGGCCGACACGGCCGGCGCGCAGAGCGGCACGCGCGACAGCCACTCGCGCGAGGCGGGCTGGCCGCCGGCCATGCACGGCATCAGGTCGCGGATCTCTTCGCCCACGGGCACGCCGTCTACACGCAGGGTGCGGCGTCCGCCGTAGTTGCACTGCACCAGCACGCCCACGGTGTAGACGGAGTCCCCCACCGTAACCCGCCGCGATGCGGTGCCGATTCCGCCCTTGAACATGTTGCAGATCATTCCCGTGCCGCCGCCCACGTTCCCCTCTTCCACCCGGCCCCCGTGCGCGCCGTCCAGCGCGGCGAACGCGTGCTCGGGCCGCACGTGGAAGCCCAGGTCGTCGTTCAGCGCCCCGTCGAACGTTTCCGCCACCACGGGGAGGGCAAAGATGGGCGCGCGCCCGTTGCGCGACATCCAGTCGATGGTGGCGTCGCGTACCACGCCCACGCTGTGGGTGTTGGTGATGAGCACGGGCCCTTCCAGCACGCCGGACTCCTGGATCCACGTGGTGCCCGTCATCTCCCCGTTGCCGTTGAGCGAGAACCACGCGGCGAACACGCTGTCCGGCCCCGTGCGCCCGCGCGGCAGGATGGCCGTCACCCCCGTGCGCGCCGGCCCCTGCCCGCGCACCAGCCGCCCATCGCCGCGGATGATGGTCGCGTGCCCCACCTCCACCCCCGCCACGTCGGTGATGGCGTTCAGCGGCCCCGGTGTCCCCGGCAGGTTGATTCCCAGGTTCCGCCCCCGCGCCCGCTCCTGCGCCTCCGCCGGCGAAAGCGCGACGAGCGAGGCGGCGGCAAGGGTCAGCAGATGCAGGACGCGGCGGGTGCGCATCGGAATCATCTTCATCTCCGGGAGCAGGCGGGGGGTGGATGGAGACGCCGTGGGGCGACCCCGGCAGAATAGCGAACGGGCACCCGGCCAGCCAGCCGGGTGCCCGTTGCGTCAGTCAATCACGGGTGGGAAAAGCGCGAGTCGTTCCCATCCAAGTGAATGGCGTAAGCCTCCGGACCGCGGCCGGCGATGCGGATTGGCGTCGAGCCCGCAGCGCGCTACTGGAGGAGGCTTGTTTCATCCTGGTAACCGGGAAAATGCTATGTGGACCACATCAGCGTGTCGGCGGCGCGGCTTCGGTTTCGGCTTGGCGTCGCTCTGCCTTCTCGGCGTGCCAACAGCGGCGTCCGCGCAGGATGCGGCGAGCATCTTTACCACGCTGGGGAAGTTCGCGTCGGGCTTCAACGCGGGTGAGGTGTTCATTGCTCCCATTGGGTTTGTCGAGAGCGACGTGCTGGAGGAGAAGGGTGAGCTGCAGCAGATCGGGCTCGTCCTGAACAACCCGAACCTCGGGATCACGGTCGGATTCGATCTGCTCACCGGATTCGCGGCCAAGGAGGAATCGCTGGATTTACGAGGCGCGATCACGGCCCTGCCAACGGTTTCTACGTACTACAACGTGGACCTCTCGAATACGGTCCCTGTAACCGGAACGCTGGGCCTGGGAATCGGGCTCTCCCAGCTCCAGGACGTCCGCGCGACGCTTGGCCAAGCGGCCGGGGCAGACCGCGCCATCAAGGTTTCGGGAACGGGCTACCACATGGGAGGGACCCTCCTGTTCGGCCTGTCATTCGGTTCGGCGGCTGTGCACGTAGGAAGCTCGATCCGCTACACGCGGTTTCCCAGCCTGGACTGGACGGAGGACAAAGCCTTCGTACCTCCTGCCGGCTGGCCGGTGTCGATGGATTTCTGGACTGGCACAGTGCGCGTCGGTGTGGCCATCGGCGTGCGCCGGCAACTCGATCAGTAAAAGGAGTCGTTGCGATGCCCATCCCCAGAATAATCCCGCGCGGTTGGAGCGTACTGGCCGCGTTGAGCCTGACGCTCGCCGGCTGTACCGATTCGATATCCGTGGAGGAGCCGGCCGCCCTGAACCTGCTTGCTAGTGCGGATTCGCTGGTCTCCAACAGCCAGGCCAGCGTTGTGGTCTCCGCCGAGCTACCCCCGTCGCTTCCTCGGAACACGGAGGTCGTCTTCAGCACCTCGCTGGGCCGGCTGATCAACCCGGGCGCTCCCTCCGATCGCAAGGTCACCGTCAGGGCGCGCGACGGGGCCGCGGAGGCCCGGCTGATCCCGGCCGGTGAAGTCGGTACCGCCTACGTCACAGCGACCGCAGCGGGCTCTACCGCGCAGATCACCGTCGAGCTCACCCCTGTCCTCCCCGAGAGTATCGACTTGTTCGTAGACCGGACCGCCGCGCCCGCGGATGGTTCAACGGCGGTTACTGCGACGGCGGTGCTGCGTGGTGCAGCCGGAACGGCTTCACGGGGAATCCCCGTCAGCTTCCAGGCGCGGGACTCTGCCACTCAGGCGCCGGTTTCCGCGCTTGGTGGAGTAATGCTGTCAGACACAGCCGGGACGGCGCGCATTCGCCTGACCAGTCCGGTTGCGCGCACGATTCTGATCCAGGCCTTTGCAGGTACGGCAGAAAGTGAGGCGCGCAGCATCCGGTTCACCCCGTTGCCAACCCCTGCCCCATAACCGGCGGCGGCGTTGAACGGAAGAGGTCGAACCCGTCACCCACCAGACCCTGGAGGCATCATGAGCGAAAGTGGCAAGACGCCGCGCCGGAACAAGCTCGACAGATTCCTGGACGACCTGAGGCGCCTTACGAATCGGTATGGCCTTGAGCAGGAGGTCGACGTCCTAGTGCACGTTCTGGAAACCTCCGCCCTGGCGGCAACGAGCGAAAGGCTCAGGGAGGCAGAGAAAGCCGCGGAGCAGGAAGAAACGGAGCAGGACGAAACAATGTTTGAGGCCGCGCGGGCGGCGGCGGGAAGACGATGCAATCCGCGCAACCCGCGCTGTCCGCGGGGAAGCCGCTGCATGCTGCGGGCGGGCTCGCTGGAGTTCCGGTGCTTTCCCTGACGACGGGGTACCGATGCCGAAGATCTTACAACGAAATGTCCGCCATCGGATCATGCTCGGGCTGATTGCGGCCGTCATGGC
>DASTVC010000544.1:0-4423 GCA_035759295.1 Longimicrobium sp.
CCCGCTCGACACCCGCGGAATCGCGTACCAGCCCGTGCGCCGACCGAAGGATCTCTGTCCGGAGCGCGATGGAGTCTGCCCTACGCCGCCCCTCGCGACGGTGGCCGATTTTCCAGAACTATCCTACGAAACGCGGTATGAATTGCACAGGTAATCGAAAGAAACGGCATGAGATGGCCTGGGAACAGACAGTCGAGCCCACCCTGGCCAGGGGATCCCCCACCTGCTCCCGGCGCCGCCAGCGCCTGCATCCCGCGCGAGGAAGACGCGGGTCGAGATGACGCGAGCTCAACGGCGGCGCGGCCTGAGCGGGTGCCCGATATCGCTCCGAATAAGCCGTAGGGTTAAATGAGCGCGGAGCGGAAGCTCCTGGATGCACCGGGCCGCCGGAACCTCCACGCCCGTGCGCTTCCACTCCTCCACCACCTGCCGAGGCTCCGCCTCCTGACAGCCCGTCGAGGCTCCCGGTCACCCGCCCCGGGATACGCGATGCACCGATCTACGCGATCCCTCACGCGTCATTAGGCAATCGTTAGCAGTCACAATAGGACCACTTGCACGATTTAAGTTGTTTGAGTATAGTGATGTCGACGACAACGCATGTTTACCGGCGGAAAAGGGTGGCGTCCCCTGAACTCAGGGGGCGAACCCTCTCCGACCCGGAGAATGCGAAGGCGCGCGTACGGCGTGCCTGTCGTGCCATGTAGACGAAAAATACGCTCTGCCCTCGCAGCGTCCTGGGTGCTCAGGCCCTCGACGAGGGGTTGAGCTGTGCGTATGACTTTCTTTTTACGTAATTAAATGGATGAGGCTGCGGGCGGCTCCACGCCGAAGCCCCACCTCTCCCTCCCGGGTTCGGCCTGAGGGGCCGCACCTCCCCTATCCAGGCAGTGAAGCCAATGGCCTCCCGCATTGAGCAACCTTTTTCCTTCGTTCCCGTTCGCCACGAAGGAAGCCCGTTCGCCGCGGCCGCCCTCGCGGACGGCGTGAACGCGTCCTGGGCCGCCCCGGCCGGGGGCGTGCCTTCCGGGAACGACGGCGTGCTGGAGGCCACGGCGCTACGCGGGATCGCATCCCTGCGCGCCGGCGACGCGGCGCTGTACGAGCTGATCGCCCGCGAGCACCGGCGGCAGACCGGGACGCTGGTGATGGTGGCCGCGTCCAGCATCGCCGATCCCGCCGTGCTGGCCTGCGAGGGGACGGCGCTGCTCAACACCACCACCGAGGGATACCCCGGCGCCCGCTTCCATGCCGGGTGCCAGGTGGTGGACGAGATCGAGCGGATCGCCATCGACCGCGCCCGCCACGCGTTCGGCGCGCGCTACGCCAACGTGCAGCCGCACAGCGGGACGTCGGCCAACCAGATCGTGATGTTCAGCCTCCTGCGCCCCGGCGACACCGTGCTGGGGCTGGACCTGGACGCCGGCGGCCACCTGTCCCACGGGTCGAAAGCGTCGGTGTCGGGCATCTACTTCAACGCCGTGGCGTACGGGGTGGACGCCGGCGGGCGCATCGACATGGACGAGGTGCGGCGGCTGGCCCGGGAGCACCGGCCGCGGCTGATCATCGCCGGGGCCAGCGCGTATCCGCGGACCATCGACTTCGCCGCCTTCCGCGAGATCGCGGACGAGGCCGGGGCCTGGCTGCTCGCGGACATCTCGCACATCGCCGGGCTGGTGGCCGCCGGGGAGCATCCCAGCCCCATCGACCACGCGCACTTCACGACGACCAGCACCTACAAGCAGCTCTGCGGACCGCGGGGCGGGCTGATCCTGATGGGCCGCGACCACGACGCGCCGGCGCCCGACGGGCGCGGCACGCTGTCGTCGCTGGTGCAGCGGGCGGCCTTTCCGTTCTTCCAGGGGACGCCCAGCCTGGCGGCCATCGCGGCCAAGGCCAGCGCGCTGCAGCGGGCGGCCAGCCCGGGCTTTCGCGAGGCGGCGCGCCGCATCACGGGCGGCGCGCGGGCCCTGGCGGCGTCGCTGCACGCGCGCGGCTACACGCTGGTCTCCGGCGGCACCGACAACCACATGGTGCTGGTGGACCTGGCCCCGCGCGGACTGACCGGGGTGCAGGCCGAGCGTGCGCTGGAGGCGTGCGGGATCGTCGTCAACAAGAACCGCATTCCCGGCGACACCCGCGGCGCCATGGTGACCAGCGGCGTGCGCTTTGGCACCAACGGGCTGGCGATGCGGGGGATGGGAGCGGACGAGATGCCGCACTGCGCCGAACTGGTGGACACGGTGCTGGGCGCCATCCGTCCGCGGGGCGACCGCGACTACGAGATCGACCCCCGCGTGGCCGCGTCCGTCCGCGAGGCCGTGGCGGAGCTGTGCGCGCGCTTTCCGGTCCCCGGCTACGCCGTGGACCGCGCCGCGCCCCGTTCCGAGGCGGACGGCCGCCGCGCCACGCCGCTGGACCCGTTCTCCCTTCCCACCGGGGACGTGCCATGACCGGCCCGGCCGTGCCCACGCGCGGCGGACCCCCGCACGGGCCCGCCGCGGCGCCCCCGTGCGCCGGCGCCTGCCACGGCTGCGCCGCCGCCTGCGGCGCATCCGGCGCCGGGCCCCTGACCCAGCCGCGTCGCATTCCAGAAACGTCACCCATCTGCATCGAGATTCCGGCATGAGCGTGGTCGATTACAAGGGCGGAGCTCCTCACCCCGAAGGCCGCCGCGGCCGCGCCCGCGACCGCGACGCGCATCCGCACGCCGGCGCTCATCATCTCGTGGAGGCGTGGGTGGAGCGGGCCCCGGACGGCGTGGCGGTCACGCACGAAGGCGGCTCGCTGAGCTACGGCGAGCTGAACGGGCGGGCCGCCCGGCTGGCGCGCCGGCTGGTGCGGGCCGGCGTGCAGCCCGAGGCGCGCGTGGGCATCTGCCTGGAGCGGGGGCCGGAGCTGGTGGTGTGCATGCTGGCCGTGCTCAAGGCCGGCGCGGCGTTCGTGCCGCTGGACCCCGCGTATCCCGCGGAGCGGCTGGAGCACATGGTGCGCGACGCTGGCGTGCGGGTCGCGCTGACCTCGGCCGCGCTGGCCGGCGTGGTGAAGCGGGCCGGCGCCCGCGCGCTGCGGGTGGAGGAGACCGGCTGGCACGAGTGGATGAAGGGGCACGATACCTCCGCCGCCACCGCGCCCGAGTCGCTGGCGTACGTGATCTACACCTCCGGCAGCACCGGCCGGCCCAAGGGGGTTGGCGTGACGCACCGGGGGCTGTGCAACACCGCGCGGTCCCTGGGCGAGATGCTGGCCGTGGGCGCGGGGAGCCGCTTTCTGCAGTTCGCCTCGCCCAGCTTCGACGCGGCGGTGTGCGAGGTGTTCGTGGCGCTGGCGTCGGGCGCGCAGGTGCACCTGGCGGGGCGCGAGTCGCTTCTTCCCGGGCCCGGGCTGGTGCGGCTGCTGGACGACCGCGAGATCACCCACGCCATCCTTCCCCCCTCGGCCCTGGCCGTGCTGCCCGAGGCGGAGCTCCCCGCGCTGGGAACGCTCATCGTGGCGGGCGAGGCGTGCGCGCCGGAGCTGGTGCGCCGCTGGGCGCCCGGACGGCGCTTCGTGAACGCCTACGGCCCCACCGAGACGGCCATCTGCGCGACCGCGGCGGCGTGCCGGCCCGACGGCCGCACCCCGCCCATCGGCGCCGCCATCGACGGGGCCACGGCGCACGTGCTGGACGCGTCGCTCATCCCGGCAACCGAAGGCGAGCTGTTCGTGGGGGGCGAAGGCGTCGCGCGCGGCTACCTGGGCCGTCCCGCGCTCACCGCCGAGCGCTTTGTTCCCGATCCGTTCTCCGCCGCGCCGGGCGCGCGCATGTATCGCACGGGCGACCGGGTGCGGGCGCGGGCCGGCGGGGCGCTGGAGTTCATCGGCCGGCTGGACGAGCAGGTAAAGGTGCGCGGCCACCGCGTGGAGCCCGGCGAGGTGGCCGACGCGCTGGCCGCGCACCCCGCGCTGGCGCACGCGGCCGTCGCGGCCCGCGAGGACGTGCCGGGGGGGATGCGGCTGGTGGCGTACGCGGTGGCGCGGGCGGGTGGGCGCGTGCCCGCCGCCGGCGAGCTGCGCGCGTTCCTGGCGCGCTCGCTTCCCGGCTACATGATCCCCTCCGCCTTCGTGGCGCTGGACGCGCTGCCGCTTTCGCCCAACGGCAAGGTGGACCGCCGCGCGCTCCCCGCGCCGCCGTCCACGCGGCCGGCGCTGGCCGCGGCGTACGTGGCGCCGCGCACCGACGCCGAGCGCCGCGTGGCCGCCGCCTGGGCCGCGGTGCTGGGGATCGAGGAGATCGGCGCGGAGGACGGGTTCTTCGAGCTGGGCGGCCACTCGCTGGCCGCCACGCAGGTGGTGTCGCGGCTGCGCCACGACCACGGGGTAGAGGTGCCGCTGGCCGCCGTCCTCGGCGGCGCCACCGTGGCCCAAGTGGCCCGCGCCGCCG
>DASTVC010000545.1:0-8469 GCA_035759295.1 Longimicrobium sp.
CACCACGCTGTCGCTGGGCGCCGGCCCCATCCCTCCCCTGCGCGCCAGGACGAAGCGCACCCGCCAGCTTCCCGTCAGCGCGCAGCAGGGCGCAGGCGCGCGGCGCAGGGACACGTCGAGCGTGGTTGTCTGTCCGGCCGCCAGCTCCACCGTCCTCCGCTCGGCCAGAAAGCCGCGCTGCTCGATGACCACCGTCTGCCGCCCCGGCTCCTGCCCTTCCGCCGTATATTGGCCTAGCGAGTCGGTGAACTCCCACCCATCTTCGGGAATGACGTTGGCGCGCAGCGGCAGCCCTGTCTCCGCGTCGCGGATGGTGCCGGCAAGGGTGGCGGTCTCCTCGCGCCAGCGGCGCTCCCAGGCGGTGTCGGCGGGGACGAACGGCTTTATGGCGACCACGGTGTCCACCGCTTCCCCTTCTTTTACGGGCGGCTCGCGCTTCTGCGCGTGCGCTCCGGCGGGATGCACCAGCGACAGCGCCAGCGCGAGCATCGAAAGGCGGAGTGCAAGCATCGTAGTACGGGGCCGAGGATGGGGATCGAATGGAATGCGGTGGCGGAAAGAACGTCGACGCCGGTCATCCTATGACACCCGCCCGGCGGACACAAAGCCGTGGATCCGTTCATCCCAGGAACGATCCCCCGCCGTTCGTCACGGGCGGCGCACCGTTCGTCCCAATCTCGTTCGAATCGTGACGGCTGATGCGTTTCAGCGGTGAGGGGAGATGCGGACAATTTGCCCACGGAGGGACGGATGCGGCGCGTGGGAATCATCGGAGCGGGAATCAGTGGCCTGGTGACCGCCAAGACGCTCCTGGAAGAGGGATTCGAAGTCACGCTGTTCGAGACGGAGGACGAGGTGGGCGGCGTGTGGGCGCGCGCCCGGCGCTACCCGGGCGTCACCACGCAGAACCCCCGCGACACCTACGCCTTCTCCGACTTTCCCATGCCGCGGTCGTACCCGGAGTTCCCCTCCGGCGAGCAGGTGCAGGCGTACCTGGCCGCCTACGCCGACCGCTTTGGCGTAACGCGGCACGTGCGCTTTCGCACCGCGGTAGAGCACGCGGCCCCGCGCGGCAGCGGCTGGACGGTGCGCTCCCGCTCGCTGGAAGACGAGACGACGGAGACGGACACGTTCGACTTTCTCGCCATCTGCAACGGCACCTTCAGCGCACCCTCCATCCCGCGGATTCCGGGCGAAGAGGCGTTTCGCCAGGCGGGGGGCACCATTCTCCACTCCACGCGCTTCAACACGACCGAGCAGGTGCGCGGGCGGCACGTGGTGGTGGTGGGCGCCGGCAAGTCCGCCTGCGACGCGGCGGTGGCGGCGCTGGCGACGGCCAAGCGCACCTCCATCGTCTACCGCCACGCCGGCTGGAAGATGCCCAAGAAGTTCGCGGGGGTGGTGCCGCTGCGGTACGTGCTGACCACGCGCTTCAGCGAGATGCTGTTTCGCGACCGGGAGCTGCGCGGCGCGGAAAAGGTGATCCACACGGCCGGAAAGCCCCTCGTCTGGCTCTTCTGGCGCGGCGTGGAGGCGCTGCTCCGGCGCACGTACCGCTTGCGCCAGTGCGGGATGGTGCCCGACGCGCCCATCGAGCAGCTGGTGAACTGCCAGCTCAGCCTGGCGACGGACGGATTCTACGCCGCCGTGCGCCGCGGAAAGATCGAGGCGTACCGCTCCGGCGTGCGCGCGCTGCACGCGGGCGCGGTGGAGCTGGAGAACGGCAGGCGGGTGCGGGCGGACGTGGTGGTCTTCGGCACCGGCTTTCGGCAGGAGGTGCCGTTCCTGGACGCGTCGGTGCGCGCGACGGTGCAGGATGACGCCGGGGTCTTTCACCTCCACCGCAACCTGGTACATCCCGACGTGCCGCGGCTGGCGTTCGTGGGCTACAACAGCAGCCTGTACAGCCAGTTCACCTCGGAGATCGGGGCGCGGTGGGCGGCACGCTGGTTCATGGGCGAGCTGCGGCTTCCCCCGCGCGAGGCGGTGCTGCGAGAGATGGACGCGCGGTGGAGGTGGGTGCGCGAGAACCGGCCCAACGGCGTGGCCAGCGGCACCTGCATCGTCCCCTTCAACTTTCACTACGTCGACGACCTGCTGCGCGACATGGGCGCCCGCACCGTGCGCCGCCCCCTGAACCGCGTCCGCGAGGTGATGCTCCCCTTCGACCCCTCCGTCTACGCCAACCTCAAGGCCGAGCTGGACCGCAACCGCGCCCGCCGCCTGGCCGCCGGCAAGACCGAACAGCTGGACCTGCAGTCGGCGTAGCGCGCGGGGCGAATCATCGAGCGCGGAGGAGCGGGGGCAGTGCCTCCGCTCCTCCGCCTTTTTGTGTCGATCATCCGGCCGCGGCTCTCCCCTTCGACACTGCGCGTGATACTGGTTCCGCAAATAGACTGCGGCCAGAAGATCGCTGTCATTCTGAAGGGAGGCGCCGCGCAGCACCGTTTTCACGCTCCAGGGTCCGTGCGCCGACCGAAGAATCTTTATCGGAAACGGGCGGGGCTCGCGCCGAAGCAGACGTAGCCAACAGGACCGTGCGCGCATTGTAGAGATTCTTCGGTCGGCGCACAGCCAAGGGTGCGAGTGGGAGGACTGGAGCGCGCGCCTCTCTCAGAATGACAGCGTCCGCTTTATCGGAATTCCGGATTTCGGATGAACCGCCTTCCCCGGCCGCGCCGAACGCGTCTGTTGCCGGGGGACGAGGCACGCATTAACCATGACGGAGCGCATTCGGCGCGCTCCGTTCTTCCCCTCCCCGCCATCATCCGCGCTACACCCGTCATGTGAAAGGACCTCGATGTGGCAAAGAGCGACCTGATCCCCGAGCCGGTCTCGCGCACCCTCCGCATCTTCGCCTTCGATCCCAGCCTGTCGGCGCAGTACGACACGGCGGGGATCGGCGAGATCACCATCGACATCCCCTGGGAGAAGGACCTGCTCGAGGGACCCGTCGGGGAGTACGTGGAGGTGATCGACGCGGACCCCGCCAGCGGCGTGTTCTACAAGCCGGTGGACCTGAACGACGCGCGGCTGCTGGCGCAGGACGGGCTGGCCCCGTCCGAATCCAACCCCCAGTTCCACCAGCAGATGGTGTACGCGGTGGCGATGACCACCATCAAGCACTTCGAGCAGGCGCTGGGACGGGTGGCGCTCTGGTCCACGCGCGAGGAGCGTACGCAGGCGGACGGCAGGACGGTCTACAGGGAGCAGTTCGTCCGCCGGCTGCGCGTCTACCCGCACGCGCTGCGCGACCGCAACGCCTTCTACAGCCAGGAAAAGAAGGCGCTGCTCTTCGGCTACTTTCCCGTGAACGTGAAGGACGCCAGCAACACGCCGGGAACGCTGGTGTTCACCTGCCTTTCGCACGACATCATCGCCCACGAGACCACGCACGCGCTGCTGGACGGGGTGCACCCGCGCTTCGACGAGCCGGTGAACCCCGACGTGCTGGCGTTCCACGAGGCGTTCGCCGACATCGTGGCGCTCTTTCAGCACTTTGCCTATCCCGGCGTGCTGCGCGACCAGATCGCCCGCACGCGCGGCAACCTGGCCAGCGACAACCTGCTGGGGCAGCTGGCGCAGCAGTTCGGCAAGGCGTCGGGGCGCGGGCGCGCGCTGCGCGACGCGCTGGGCGGCATCAACAAACAGACGGGAAAGTGGGAGCCGCACACCCCGGACGTCCGGGCGCTGGACCGCACGGCCGAGCCGCACGCCCGCGGCGCCATCCTGGTGGCGGCGGTGTTCGGCGCGTTCCTCAAGGTGTACCGCGCCCGCACGGCGGACCTGTACCGCATCGCCAGCGAGGGGACGGGGGTGCTGCGCGAAGGCGAGATTCACCCCGACCTGGCCAACCGCCTGGCGGCCGAGGCGGCGCGCGCGGCCCAGCAGACGCTGCAGATGTGCATCCGCGCCATCGACTACTGCCCGCCGGTGGCCATCACCTTCGGCGACTACCTGCGCGCCATCGTCACCGCCGACGCCGACTTCAACCCCGAGGACCCGGGCGGATACCGGCTGGCGTTCGTGGAAAGCTTCCGCCACTGGGGGATTCACCCGGAGGGGATGCGCAGCATGTCGGTGGAAGGGCTGCTGTGGCCCACGGGCGAGGCGGCGCGCGAGGAGGCCGGCGTATCCCCCGAAGACTACGGCGTCCGCTCGCTGCTCATGGAAGCCCAGCCGTACGCGGGCACCCCGGCGGCCGCGGACGCGCCCCCCGCCGGAGGCAGGGGCAAGCGCGGCGGCGGGTCCAGCGTGAGCCGGCGGCTGCGCGGGTGGGACCTGGACACCGACCGCTACGAGACCTGGAAGGGGGTGGACGAGAACTCCATGGTGCTGTGGGGGTGGCTGGTGCAGGGCAAGGGGCGCAAGCTGGCGCCCGCCTTCGGGCTGGTGCTGGAGGAGGCCGACGCGCCCGCGACGGTCTTTCGCACCCGCAACGGCCCCGCGCTGGAGGTGCACTCCGTCCGCACCGCGGTGCGCCGCACGCCCCGCGGCTCGCCCACCACGGATCTGGTGGTGGAGCTCACGCAACGCCGCCGCGGCTGGTTCGACGAGAAGAAGCAGGCGGAGATGGACGCGCTCCCCCGGGACTTCCAGGCGCTGGACGACGAGAAGGTCCGCGGGGAGATGGGAGAGGGCGACTTCGTCTACCGCGCGGGGTGCACGGTCCTCATCAACCGCACCACCATGGAGGTGCGGCGGGTGATCCGCACGCCGGGGACGATCGCCGACGAGCGGCAGCTGGCGCGGCTGCGGCGGTTCCTGTCCGGCGGGATGGAGCCCGTGAACGCCTTTGCGCCGGCGCGGATGGCGATGGCCGCCCGCGAGCCCTTCGCGCTCCTTCACCGCGACGAGGAGGTGTGACCATGGCCGACACGACCGCCGCGCCCTCCACGACCGGCGACAAGCGCCTGCGCCCCCCCGTCGACGGCGCCACGGTGCGGATGTACCGCACCGGCCACGGCGACTGCTTTCTCCTGGCCTTCGCGGGGGAGCCGCCGCGCAAGCCCGGGCAGCCGCCCCGCAGGCCGGCAAAGTCGCGCAAGCCTGTGTACGTGCTGATCGACTGCGGCTACAAGCCGGGGTCGCCCAAGTACATCGACACCAACGTGCAGGACATCACCGCCAGCATCCGCGAGGCCACCGGCGGGCACGTGCACGTGGCGGTGATCACCCACGAGCACCAGGACCACGTAAACGGCATTACCGAAGCCAACTTCGAGGGGATCACCATCGGCGAGACGTGGATGGCGTGGACGGAAGATCCGGACGACGCCGTCGCCAACAAGCTGCGGGCGCAGTTCAAGGACAAGCTGCTGGGGCTGCTGGCGGCCCGGTCCCGTCTGGCCGCCGACGACCCCAAGGCGGCAAAGGAGATCGAGGAGTTCCTGGCCTTCGAGCTGGGCGGCGACGACGACGACTGGGCGCCGGGCGGGCCGGGCCTGGCGGGACTGCTGGCGGCGGCGGGGGGCGATCCCGCCAACTCCAAGAACAAGCAGGCGATGAAGCTGTTCAAGGACCGCGCGGAGAAGGGGGTGCGGTACCTGCGCCCGCACGAGGAGATCATGCCCCTTCCCGGCGCGCCGGGGGTGCGCGTGTTCGCCCTGGGCCCGCCGCGCGACCCGGAGCAGCTGGAGGACCTGGATCCGCAGGGCGACGAGGAGTTCCACGGCCTGGCGCTCTCGGCGGCCTCGGCGGGGAACTACTTCGCGGCGGCGGCGGGCGCGCCGGAGTCGCACGGCGTGTCTCCGTTCGACGCCCGCTACGCCGTGCGCGAAGGAGAGGCGCTGGGCGACGCGGAGTTCGGCGGATTCTTCACCGCGCACTATGGCGGGGGGGATACGGCCGAGGGGTTCGACCCGCAAAGCGGCCCGCGCGGCGAGAAGGAGGTGCCCGACAACCCGGCGTGGCGGCGCATCGACAAGGAGTGGTTGTACAGCGCCGAGCGGCTGGCTCTGGACATGAACGACCAGACCAACAACGCCAGCCTGGTGCTGGCCTTCGAGCTGGGCAGGGGCGGCAAGGTCCTCCTGTTCGCCGCGGACGCGCAGCGGGGCAACTGGGTCTCGTGGGGGAACGCCGACTGGAAGGACGGGGACGCGACGGTCACCGCCCGGGACCTGCTCGCGCGGACAGTGCTGTACAAGGTGGGGCACCATGGCAGCCACAACGCCACGCTGAACGGCGTGCCGGCCAGCGAGCACGCCAGCCTGGGGTGGATGGCGCAGGGCGAGCACGGGCGCGAGTTCACGGCCATGATCACGGCGGTGCGCGCCTGGGCCGAGACGCAGAAGGGGTGGGACCACCCGCTCAAGGCCATCAAGGACGCCCTGCTGAAGAAGACGTCCGGCCGGGTCTTTCAGACGGACACGCCGCTGGAGAAGATGGCGCGGCCGGACGGCGTGTCGGCCGCGGACTGGAAGCGGTTCCGCTCCCGCGTGCACGAAGACCGCCTCTACTTCGACTACCAGATCGGCGGATGACGCGGTGCCGCACGCGGTGGAGGCTGGGTGCGCCGCGCCTCCACCGCCCCGCCACCCATCCGCCAGGGAGCGCACCGTGAGCATCCGCCGGTCCCTCGCCCGCCCCGCGCGCCGGCTGCTGGTCCCTGCCCTGGCGCTCGGAGTGCTCCTCGCGCCGCGCGCGCTCACGGCGCAGCAGGCGCCGCTCCGTCCGGAGCTCTTCGGGGCGGGGCTGTTCAGCACGGGCGCGTGGGACTTCTTCGTCGCCTGGGACGCGGACGAGCGCGCGGCGCTGTTCTGCCGGGCGAACGACGACTTCAGCTGGTTCGACATCTACGAGACGCGGCGGGACGCAGCGGGACGCTGGAGCGCGCCGGTGCGGCCGGCGTTCGCCGCGTCGTTCAGCAACGCAGACCCGCACATCTCCCCGGACGGGCGCACGGTGTTCTTCATCTCCAACCGCCCCCGCCCCGCCGACAGCGTGCAGACGGCGCCGCGCCGCGAGTACGACGTGTGGTACGCGGTGCGCGGCGCGGACGGCGGGTGGAGCGAGGCGCGCTTTCTGGAAGGCCCCGTGAACGGGCCGGCGACGGAGTGGAGCCCCTCCGTCGCCGCGAATGGCAACCTGTACTTCGGCGCGGCGCGGCGGGGCTCGCGGGGCGGCAACGACCTGTGGGTTTCGCGTCGAGTGGACGGGGTGTACACGGAGCCGGAGAACCTGGGGGATTCCATCAATACCGGCGGCGCGGAGATCGAGCCGTGGATCGCGCCGGACGAGAGCTACCTGATCTTCAGCGGGGCGGCGCGGCCGGACAGCATCGGGGGATACGACCTGTACGCCAGCGTGCGCAGCGACGGCGTGTGGCAGCGGGCGCGCCTGTTCCCGGCGCACGTCAACACGCCGGCGCTGGAGTTCAACCAGAGCGTGTCGCCGGACGGCGTGTGGCTGTACTTCAGCAGCACGCGCAGCGATCCCGGCCCGCTGGGACCGCGCTTCGACACGCCGCTGGACAGCGTCGCCATCAACGGCATCGCGAACGGCAAGGGCGACATCTACAGGATTCCGGTGGCGGAGCTGGGGCTGCCGGTTCCGCCGCGGAGGTGAGCGGGTGAGCGGGTGAGCGGGTGAACAGATGACATGGTGACGGGGTGAGGGGGGATGATGGGGCGCGACGGCCGGCCCCGTCCCGGCGGTTGAAAACCGCGGCTGGAACGTCACGAAGTCCGCCTGCGCGGACTGTCACCGCCAGTCCGGAGCGCTACGACGCGCCACGAGTGGCAGATGATTTTCCCAAAGGTCAAGCTGGATCAGGCGCCGCGTGGCGCCTTGAGGAAGTCCGTGCTAACAGACTCCGGGATGGAGTCGGAGCCTGATATCGTCCAGCGTCGACCGGCGCTCCGCAAGCTGCACGTGGCCCACCTCCTCACACCACCGAACAGACCGCTCGACCAGCGGGACAGCCTCCGCCAGCCTTCCCTGCTCCTCCAGGAAACACCCCAAGTTCCAGCTCTGGTGTGCGAGGGTCTGCGCATCACCAAGCGTCTCTGCCAAAGCGATCGCCGCACGGTAGGAGGCCTCAGCCTCGTCGGTGCGGCCCAGCGCGGCCAGCGGGTTGCCCAGGTTGCCCAGCACCGTCGCGCGGCCACGTTCGTCCCCAAGCCGCTCCTTGATCTGCAGGCTGCGGCGGCACAGATCCACGGCGCCCGTATAGTTGCCCCGCTTGTGCGCCAGCGTGCCCAGGTTGGCCAGCAGGCGCGAGAACATCAACGGATCGTCCTCAGGGCCGAGGGTCTCCAGCGCCGCCTCGTAATGCTGCTGCGCTTCGTCCAGCGCGCCCAGCTGATTGCGTACATCGCCAATGGCCGCGCGGACACGCGCCGCACCGGGTGCGTCACCCAACCGCTCTCGGATCTGCAGCGCCTCACGATAAGTCGCCTCCGCGCTGCTGAAATCGCCCGTGACCTCCTGGGTACGGCCGATGTTCGCCAGGTCCACAGCCATGTT
>DASTVC010000546.1:0-2683 GCA_035759295.1 Longimicrobium sp.
GCCGCGTCCGCCCGCGCGGCCGTCCGCAGCCCGGCGGCAAAGTCCGCCAGCACGGGCCGATCGAAGAAGTCGCGCGCGGAGGTCTCCACGCCCAGCGCCTGCCGCAGCCGCGAGACGACGCGCACCGCCAGCAGCGAGTGCCCGCCCAGCTCGAAGAAGTCGTCCCCGCGGCCCACCCGCTCCGCGCCCACCACCTCCGCCCAGATCGCCGCGACGGCTTCCTCTACGGGGCCAACGGGCGCCTCGTACGCGCGGATGCCGAACGCCTCGCCCTCGGGCGCGGGGAGCGCCTTGCGGTCCACCTTGCCGTTGGGGGTCAGCGGAAGCGCGTCCAGGCGCACGTACGCCGCCGGCACCATGTACGCCGGGAGCCGCTCGGCCAGGTGCGCGCGGAGCCCGTCCACCGACACCGTCTCGTCGCCGGCGACGTACGCCACCAGGCGTGTGTCGCCCGGCACGTCTTCCCGCGCCAGCACGACGGCCGCGCGCACCTCCGGGTGCTCCCCCAGCCGCGCCTCGATCTCGCCCAGCTCGATGCGGAAGCCGCGGATCTTGACCTGGTAGTCGGTGCGTCCCAGGTACTCCAGCTCGCCGCCGGGGCGCAGGCGGGCGCGGTCCATCACCCGGTACATCCGCCCGCCCGGCGCCCCGAACGGGCACGGGAGATAGCGCTCCGCCGTCATCCCCGGATGATTCGCGTACCCGCGCGACAGGCCGTCGCCCGCCAGGTACAGCTCGCCCTCCGCGCCGACTGGAACCGGCTGCAGGTGCGCATCCAGCACGTACGCCTGCGTGTTGGCCACGGGCGAGCCCACCAGCACGCGTTCCGCCCCGCGCTCGACGAGCGAGTAGGTGGAGTACGTCGTGTCTTCCGTGGGCCCGTACAGGTTGCCGACCTTCTCCACCGTCGGCAGCGCGTACAGGCCCTGCGCGAGCGCGTTCGGCAGCGCCTCGCCGCCCAGGTTCATCGTCCGCACGCTGGCGGGGATCCCGCCGCTGAGCAGAAGCTCCGCCGCCGCGCTGGGCACCATGCTTACGTGCACCACCGGCTCGTCCAGCGTCGCCAGCTCCAGCGCGTTCTCCACCAGCACCAGCTTGCCGCCCCATGACAGCGTCCCGAAGATCTCCGCGACGGAGACGTCGAAGTTGATGGACGTGGAGAAGAGCACCGACGCGCGCTCCGCGTCCGTGATCGTCTCCCGCAGCCAGTGCAGCAGCACGACGACCGACGAATGGCGGATCATCACGCCCTTCGGCCGGCCCGTCGATCCTGAAGTGAAGATGACGTGCGACAGGTTCTCGGGGACCACACCGCTCGCGAATGCCGTGTCCGGCTCCGAAGCCAGCGCGTCGCGCTCGCGATCCAGCAGGAGCGTCGCCGCGCCCTCCGGCAGCCGATCCGCCAGGCTCGACTCGGTGATGACGAGCGAGACCGCGGCGTCCTCCAGCATGTAGTCCAGCCGCTCGCGGGGATACGCCGGATCCAGCGGCACGTACGCCGCGCCCGCACCCAGCACGCCCAGCATGGCCGGGACCAGGTCCAGCGTGCGCGGCAGGCAGATGCCCACGCGCACCTCCGGCCCGGCGCCGCGGCGGCGCAGCGCGTGGGCGATGCGGTTCGCGCGGCGCTCCAGCTCCGCGTACGTCATCCGCTCGCCCTGCCACACCAGCGCGACGGCGTCGGGCGTCCGCGCGGCCTGCGCGTGGAACAGCTCGTGGACGCACGGGCCCGCCGGACAGGGACGATCCGTCGCGTCCAGCTCCTCGACGACAAAGCGGTGCTCCGCTTCCGGCAGCAGGGGCAGCCGCTCCACGGACTGGTGCTCGTGCACGGACGGGTCGCCCTCGTCGCCGGAGGGAAGGGTCAGATCCACGCGCGCACGGTCGCTTTCCAGGGCGGCAGGGCACGCGGAGGGGTTCTGCTCCCCCGCGTGGCCGCAACCATCCGCCCCGGACAGCAGCGGCTCCGCCGAGCTCCCGTTTCGCCTGTGACTCGTCTCGTTCCCGCCAGTCGACATGCAACCTCAAGGTGCAAAAACGGTTGGGCGGTGGATTTAACCACCGCCCGGGTACAGATCGGACAGCCCATCCCTTGACGCGCGGCGCGCCCGCCGCATGAAAAAAACCGTGGCCACCGCCCCGCACGGGGACGGCGCGGACGCAGAACCCCGGGGAACCGCTTCGAGGACCGCCCTATCCCTTCGCCGCCGCGGACGCCGCCGCCGGCCCCGTGGGCTCGTCCAGCGGGCGCTTGCGCTCCATGCGCTGCAGCAGGTACTCCCACATCAGGGTGATCATCCGCTCCGAGCGCGTGACGATCTTGGCCTGCGCCGTGTACCCGCGCCGCAGCCGCTCTATCCCCACGGCCTGCAGGTCTTCGGGGTCCAGGCGCACCGTCACGGGGAACATGCGGCTCCCCGGCTGGCCGCCGGCCGCGGCTTCCGCGCCCACCGTGAGCACCGTGCCGCGGATCTCCGGCGCGTCCACCCGGCCAAAGGCGCGAAGCTCCACCAGCGTCTCGTCGCCCACGCGGATGCGCGAGACCTCGCGCTCCGGCACCAGGAGCACGGCGCGCCAGCCGCCCTCCGCCGCGATCTCCAGCACCGTCGTCCCCTCCTGCAGCATCGTCCCCGACAGCCGCTCCAGCCCGTCCGTGAGCACGATGCCGGCGGCGGGGGCGTGC